>JAYVQZ010000445.1:0-4312 GCA_043776735.1 Deltaproteobacteria bacterium
CACGGGATGTTTTCGTGCCTAGCAACCTGTCATAAATCACGTTTTGATGCATTTTGACGCGTCGTCCTAGCACGCTTTGGGAATATTCACCGGATAGAACTTGTTAGGGATGGGATGTTCGGGTTTTTATTCTAAATGGATTCGCGCTTACGCAGATTTCGGTTTGACCCCATCAACTGCCACGCTTACAATTTAACGCTAAGATTACGAAATTGACGTAAGGACTGGGGTTAAATGACGACCGACCATGACGTAGGATCTTCTTCCGCTTGTTATTTAATTTCTCAAAACGAAATTGCGGATGTCTTGGGAATAACCTCCAACGCTGTTTCCATGGCAGCCTCAAAACTGGGGTTGCAACCCCGAAGGCTCGGCCGGCGCGCTCTCTTTCCCACCTCCGCCGCGAGAATTTTGTTTGAAGAGAGGGGGTTTAAGTACCCTAAAGAAATTATTAGCTTTCAGATGCTTAAAGGGGGGTCAACGAAAACGAGTTCCGCTTTTAATCTTGCGGTCCGCCTAAACCAGTATGGAGCCAGGGTACTCGCTGTTGATTTAGATATGCAGGGCAACATGACCGATGCCTTGGGAGTTGAAGTAGTTGCCCAGCCAGTTTTTTACCATGTCGCTGCAAACGAGGCGGAGATTGAGGATTCGATTGTCTCCGTTTCGGAAGGCCTGGATCTTATTCCGTCGGATTTCGAAAATTCGACGCTAGACTTCTTAATTACTTCTCGGCGTCTAGATCTCCGAAGATTTATAGCAAATGCTCTGGCGAAAGTTCGTGATCGGTATGATTTTATTATTATTGACTGTAATCCTGCCCTCTCTTCGCTGAATATCAGCATAGCCCTAGCGTCCAATCGGGTTCTTATACCAGTAAATCCCGATAAGTTTGCCGCTAAAGGACTCAAGAAAACCATCGAGGAATTCGAGCGGATTGGTAAAGAGTACGGTCAACCGGTCAACTACAATTTGCTCTACACCTTGTACGATGGGCGCGAAGCCACGTCACAAAAGTATCTGATCGAGTACGGTAGCCAATACAAGGACCGTCTTCTTCCGATAGTTATAAAGCGCAATGCGGATGTAAAAAACGCGCTCGATCAGAAGAAATCGATTTTCGACTTTCCGAAGGCCTCGGCACGTGAAGACTTCGATCTATTTGCCAGGGGCATTTTGGCTTTCCCTACGCGAGGTAATGCTTAATGCCTCAGCTAGACGATCTTCTCGCCAAAGCTCTGCAGAAGGAGCCTAAAAAAACGTTTACACGTGGGAATCGTCCAGATCGGATTGCCTCAGGGTATTTGCCGCAGTCCTTAGACTCGGGAAAAAGTGGAGCCAAAGTAGAGCCGGAACCGGAGCCACAAGTAGAGCCGAAGTGGAGCCAAAGTGAAGTCAAAGTAGAGTCATTTCAAATTTCAAAAAATGGAAGTGGAGCCAAAGTAGAGCCGGAACCGGAGCCACAAGTAGAGCCGAAGTGGAGCCAAAGTGAAGTCAAAGTAGAGACCAAAGTGGAGCCAATGCCGCATTCCTCTTTAGTTGTTGGCCTTCAAAGAAAAGCTCTCGTTTTTCTCTACGAATCGTGCCGTTTTTCAGGCAGCAAAACTTCCCTCCCTTTTGCTATACAAAATATTGCAGCTGCCTGCGGAACCAGTGTTAGCGCCACTAAGAAGGCCCTTCAGCGGCTGGAACAAAAACAAATTCTCTACCGAACAGAATATAAGGATGGCCGCAGCGGCTGGACGCGATACCAACTACCTGATTCGATTTATGGCGCTATGCTTCATGATGAAAGTAGAGCCAAACTGGAGTCAAACTGGAGTCAATGTGGAGTCAAAGTAGGGACCAAAGTGGAGCCGGAACCAGAGCCAAGCGCTCCTAGTAGTAGTAGTTCTCTTAGATCTATAGATCTAAAGACTACTACTACAGAAGAAACAAATTCAGCCGAACTCAGAGAATTGAACGCGCCGTGGCAATCGATCGACTGCTCGCCGCTGGCGGAATTTAGGTTAGGTCGTGGGCAAATCGCACAGATAGCGCAAAGCGGCCGCGTCACTTCCGAGGAACTCCAAGACTCTATTTACGCGTTTGCTTTTGACCTCAGTGAAAACCAAAAAGCTAAAAACATCAGCGGAGCTCCGTTGAATTATTTCATGGGAATTCTTCGCAAAGGCCCCTATACGCCGCCCGCTAACTACGAAGATCCTCAGAGCCGGCAAAGACGGCTCTATCTTGAAGCGAAAGAAGAGCAACGCAAGAAGCGCTTGGAGCTCGAGGAACGCTTAGAAGCAGTGGAGTTCGAAGAATGGCTTGAGAAGCAGACCATTGAGCAAAGAACTCTGCTTGTCCCTCCAAAAGATTTTGCGAAACCTGGCGGAACAGTTCACAGCTACCAGCTACGTGAATATTTTCGAGAAAATATTTGGCCGAACTTACGGCTGATGGAAGGTAAATAAAGTGACCCCAAAAGGAACCGCGCAGACCGTAGTGGTCGACTTGTCCGCTCTCGTGAAGAGTAAGCGAGATGAAATTCTAAAAATTGCTGCCATGCACGGAGCGCGCAATGTGCGGCTCTTTGGCTCGGTAGCACGCGGACAAGCAGGACCAAAGAGTGACATCGATTTTTTGATAGAACTCGATTCCGAACGCAGTCTCATGGATCACGTCGCCTTGATTCAAGACCTTGAAGACCTACTAGGCAGAAAGGTCGATGTTGTTAGCGAGGGGGCACTTCATTGGTACATCCGTGATCGCGTTCTTGCCGAGGCCAAACCGCTATGAAAGATTTTAAGCTTTATCTTATTCACATCTGGGAGTGCATCGAAAAAATTGAGTCTTATACAAAAGAAGGCGAGGAAAAGTTTCTCCAGACGCCCATGATTCAAGACGCGGTTATTCGGAATTTTGAAATTATGGGAGAGGCCGCTAAACGCATTTCTGATGAAAACCGAGCACTGTCACCAGGTATTCCTTGGCGACGAATCGCCGGTTTTCGCGATATTTTAATTCACCAATATGAGGGAGTACAGATAAGTGAAGTGTGGAAAATTATCCAGCGGGAAGTGCCAGAGGTTAAGAAGAAAATAGGCATAGCCCTAAAACAAGAAGGG
This sequence comes from Deltaproteobacteria bacterium, assembly GCA_043776735.1. Lineage (GTDB taxonomy): Bacteria > Bdellovibrionota > FAC87 > UBA2466 > UBA2466 > JBGSST01. Next base: position 3,111 of record JAYVQZ010000445.1, read on the forward strand.
ATCGATCCAAAAGGAAAAGGAGCACCGAAATAATCCTGGAAGATGCTCCCAGTCGGACTCCAACCGGCCCCGGACTCGAGTCCTATAAATCCTCTGAATCAAGAACGCCCTTTTTGGATTCACGGTGGCCGTTTTCGTTTATTGACCCCGCGGCCTTTTTTTGAAATTCCATCAGTGTTTTAAGTTTTGCGTGTTCCGTACGGTGGTGGTCGCGCTCCTCCTCGACGTGCCGCTTATCGATTTCGGCGTTGCGAAGTGCTTCAAACTTTTCTGTGCGGACTGTATCGAGCTCGTCTTGGTTGTCTTTAGCGATTTTTTGGTACTTGGCTTCGAGCCCATTTTTAAAGGCGCGCCCTTGGTGTCCGCAGAAGGCGAGGAACGCCATAGGCGCTCCGATTTCAAGGCTTACCCATAAAATCCAGCGGACGGAGTTTAAACCGTATGGCTCTTTGGAGACGGGAACCGTCGGTGCTAAAAAGTGAAGCCCTTCGGGGATGACGGACCAGAGAGCGTGGTCGAACCAGCCCTTGACCGCATTGAAGAGATTAAAAAAATAAACCCCTTCGATAGGAACGCTATCTGCCTTGGTGGCGAGATACCCTTTTGGAAAACCAAACTTAAGAAATAACGCGACGGCCGAAAGCGGAATAATGAGTCCGAGCCAAGAGTAATCTTCTTCCGCAAAGACGTTAACGGGGATGGCCCAAAGGGCGGCGAAGGTGCACGACAGGATTAAAAAAGGGGCAGCGTAAAAAATGAGATACGGCATGAGGCGCCATAGAAAGTAAAAAGCAGGGCAGCCGATAAATACGACAGCAAAATATATTTTGGTGCTGCGGTCCTGGTTCATAGCGCTACCCCAAGTGGAAAAAGCCGGGAAAGAAAGTAGTCGTAGTGCTCAATGAGAATGTTCTCGTTGCCACCGGAGGCGTTTAGAATTTCCTGGGCGATGTCGGTACGGCGGGTGACGTACAACACTTTTTGGATGAGCCCGTTCCGGATTATAGAGCGGTACTCATTCATTTTCTTTTCGTAGCGGGCACGGGCTTTCCTGGCAGGCTCGACCTCAAGAGCTATTCTTTCGCCTTTAGAATTTAGAAATAGGCCATCAGGGATAAGGCCTTTAGGCAAAATCTTCCCCCGCTCGGTAAAGCCTTCGAAACGGACGCGGCGTTCCGGGTACCAGCCGAAGGCCTTCTTAC
>JAYVQZ010000446.1:0-16962 GCA_043776735.1 Deltaproteobacteria bacterium
TAAAATTTTCGAGACTCCTTGTCGTCACGCATCACGAAGAAATTATCGTCGTCCGCGGCGATGCCCGGGGGTAAGGGTCGTCTTGTAGGAGACGCTGTACCCAAGGCCCCCCAAAAACAAAGCAGCAACCAAATAATCTTTTGCCAGTTCATGGTAGTTCTCATTTTCGAATTAACAAACGCAGTGACAGTGCCTGATTGTCTAAATCACGTTCAAACACATAACGGCAATTGGGGTCGGGACTTTCGGCGCCCCCGCAAAGTTCGGCGCGCCGGTACCAGCCACCCTCGTAAACGGCGCGAGCTACAATAATCTCCGGGCCGTCTGGATCAGGCCGGTAGACAAAGGCCATGGCGCCGGAGGCATCGGGAACGACCCGCACCCCGCCTCTTAATTTCAAATCCGTTCCGCGAATGCGATCCACTATCCGCTCGGCTCGCCCCGGAGAGGTGGCGGCGATCTCAATCCAGCAGCTTTCCATCGTTAGTGAATGCGCCACAGGCAATACGAAGTAGGCGCGCAAACGGCCGGAGGCTATCTCATCGGCGGCAAACGAACGTCCGCAGGGGAGTCCAAAAAACAATATGAGAAAAAGCCGTGTCCATCTCATTTCCACAGTTCTCCTGTACGAAATTCCTTGGGAACCTTTCCCTCCCACAAGAGGCATTTTCCAATTTCATATAAAGGAGAATTGGCCGGGTTTAGGGAATCGGAACTGACTCCGGCTTCCTGCAGCAGCGCCATTCCCAGGGCCGCTGCCCAGTAGGAAACCTCGGTGCCAAAGGGTAAATCTCTGGCACCCAGTACCGTGTCCCCCACGCGAAACGCCAAAACTCTTTTTAAACCGGATCGGTAGGGTGAGAAGGCACTGTCGTTGAACAAGGGGGCCCTCCCGATAAATTTCCCCCAGCTAGCATCGGGATTTTTTTCCGCGGAAATAAAAACATAGGCAGGTTCCAACGAGAGGCCTAAGACGGACCCACCGATTGACGCTACGACAAAGCGATCGAGAAATTCGGCAAAACTCTCACTATTACGAGAGGCAATGGCCAACAATGGGGTGGCAGCTCGATAGCACGAGTAAACACGAGGATTAACAAGGCGTTCCTGCATCTCGTCGAACGCGCGCAGTAACAAATCAAATTGCGCCTTGGTAAAGCTGTTATCGACGCAAAGCCTTGCTTTGGCGACGTATGAAAAACCGCTGCGCCGTTCGGGGAGATTGGCTGGAGTGGTATCCGCGCACGAATATCGGGCCCCGATGGCACGTTCAAAGTCAGCCACAAAATCACCTTTTACGATGGCCGAAATTATCAGGAGGGACAAAAAAGCTAGGTATAGTTTCATGTCATTTCCCATGTTCCTCGTTGATTTGTTGTTCAACGTATTCCAGGCATTCAGCAGGTACTTTTTCCATCAACGCGAGTGCGCCAAGGGCAATAGCGGAAGCGTTCGTCCGTGAGTGAAATAGTTTTGCCAACGCCGCAACGGCCTGGCGTTGTTCCACTCCGGCGAACGCTTCGCAAGAATTGCCTGGGCGCGGCCCAGGCGGGGTGATCTTGATGTCCTCTCTTTTAGATCCGCAAGCCGCCAGCACTAATAGCAGGCCGAAAAGCGAAACCCGCGCTACGTGAGAAGTGGCAATCACTTGACCGCCCGAACTGGAAGGGTGAGAGAGGGAAGAGATATTTGATAGTTGCTAGTTTGAAGATCGAAGCCCTCTTGCGCCTTTGGAACCAGAAAAGACGCACTTCCCATTGGAGTTTTCAGAGTGAGCCAGGCAAAGAGTGATCCGCTGTTTGTGCCGCAGACTGGATTAATCGCTGTTACACCCGGCACGCGACAGACGTTGAGAAGCACATCGGTAAGCCACGTCGCAGAAAATAGGCGTTCCACCTGGCGCGTGCGAATGGCCGCTTCAAAATTGCGATCGGCGGCAGCGAACGCCATGAGCGAAGCAAAGGCGAGTTGCGCTGGAGTGCGAGCCTTTTTTTCCTCAATAGCGCGAAAAATCCTATCCACCGCAAATGGGAGAGATTCCGCTACGCCGTGCGCAAGCATGGCAGACAGGTCACGATTTACCAACTCCTCAAGCCTTTGGTGCTGAGTGGCTATCAGCCGTGTCCGTTCCTTGGCCACAACCGGTCCTATAAGTCTCTCAAGACCAGGAACATAAAGGCGGAGAAAACGATTTGACGAAGGGCCATTTGCCTTTTCACGCCAATAATTTTTTAGGAACGAGGCCATCAGCTCCGTTACGGGCGTCCCTTTTCCGCGACATTCAGCTCCACGCTTTTGCACAAAGTCGCCAAAAGAAGCCCCGTTCTCTGAAAGTTCACGAAGAAGCTCTCTATCGTTTTCACTGGCGGCCTGTATGAGAGAATTGAGGTTTCTCTGGTCAGACTTGTCCAGAGTAGCAAACCAGTTAGCCAAACAGCTCTCCACCGAGCTGACCACCTCTTCGTCAATTAACCAGCGAGCCTGGATCTGAATCTCAATGGAATCAGCAGTCACCTTGGGCTCCTGCTGTGCAAAGCCTGTCGCGCGTACTATGCGCGAGATGAAGTGGTGGTAGACCACCTGGCGCCAGCCAGCAGGGCCGGTCACCGTCAGAGTAAGGCGGCCCGGTTCAGTTCCTTCCTTAATTTCTAACTGTGTCTCCACGCGTTCTATTTTTACAGGCGGTTCGACCGGTCCCTTTTCAGCCCGAGCGGGATTGGAGAGCCAGATCGCCATTCCCAGGGCAAGAGTAGTGGAAAAGTTCATTTGTTCTCCTTGGGGAAGTTATGAATGATGCTTCCTGCGTCTGAGCGAGGGGCCTCGTTCTCGCGAATCTTTCTGCATTCCTCAACGGTTTTTCCTTCGCAGAGAGGAGACTCGAGCGCTGCTTTTTTTGCGTCCAGGATCCCGCCCGCGCCCTCTACATCAACTTTTCCACAAGCTACGTAATGTTTGCCTGTGGGGTAGTAAGCCAAGCAAATTTGCGCCGGAACGTCGATGGGCACCTGTGCGTAGGTCTTGTCGTTAATCTGCATGTCAATTTTGAGATTGCGCATGCGGTTCACCATAGTGTTGTTGGTATGAATCATGAGATGGCGTCCCTTATGAGGGCCTTTGATCTCATGTCCCTTCACGTGCGTGCTGTGAATGTACCATTCAACGATGGATTCATTATTTCCCTGCTTTCCGGCTCGGGTATGATCCTTTGTTGTGCTTCGGAGCTCTGCCTGAAGCCTTTGCATCTCGGCGGCACTTGCGTTGGCTTCCGCCAAAACATTCTTAACCAGCTCTTCTTGGATCTTTAAAAGTGCAGTCTGAAACGAAGCAGTTTTCTTCTCGTCCCCACCGCCCCCTTTTGTGTCCAGTAAACAGGGCTTAGTATTGGCCGTTACCTGAGTGACGGTGCTTGTTTCGTCGATGAGATCGTTCCACATCGCTCCATCGGTTACCTGCGAAGCATAACGAAGTGTGTCGCCGACGCTAAAGTCACATTTAAGCGACGCTTCAAAGGGAGGAAACTCAACGAGAGATTTTGCAACTACTGCGACGGGAAGGATCATTGGAATCGGTGCCGCTCCGAATGCGGAAGCCGCATCGCCACTTAAGGAGACATCCAGCGTGGCTGCCTTAAATCCACCCTTGCCCACAATGGAAGGGATAAGGGGAATGCCTCGCTGTGCGGCTGTCTCATCCCCGGAAGCGGCTTCACGCAAGGCGGTGAAAGTTTGATTCATCAGTGGCATGACCTGAAGGCGAACCAAGGGCAATCCTTTTTGTGCGCGAAGGTGCATATACTGCGAAAGCGTCGCTTGATCCTCGTGGTCGAGCTGTGCAGTGATGTTAACGGTAAGCTGTCCGGCCACGGCTTCAGCAGCCTGTGACAGGTACCGATTTCTTACCATGGGATTAATCAGGGATTCCTCCGGCTGAGGAACCACTCGCGAAAAAGCCAAAAGAGAGGCCAATGCATCAGCATACGGAACCAGCCCTTTGCCAGTTTCCATGCGTGTCTGTTCCTCATCCCGGTGCAATTTGAGGCGTGCGATAAATTCTAAGTTAGGATGCTCCTTACTGGCTTCAGTTCGGATAATCGTTTCTATTTTTTTGATTTCTTCTAGCGAGCCCCTCAACTCCTTTTGGATCTTCTCACTTATGTTCATCATCGCTTGCAGCCTGTCGAGGTGCTTGTAGTTGATGAGCGCTGTACCAGCGACAGTGTTGTTCACGGCGTGGTAGACAGGCACCAAATAGTAAAGATCGCGCTCTGTGGTGTCCTGATAAAATTGCATTCGCAAAAGACCGGTGACGATCTTTTCTGCGGCCTGTTGGTCTTCCTTGGATTTATCAAACATCCCTTCTAAGGGAAGACCGGTAGGAGCCCACCAAGGGACGGCTTGAGATGCGGTCGCAATTAACAGCGACAACAGTGATAAAACTGTAACTAAAGTTCGTTGGTATTTCGTTGTCATTTTCACTTCCTCTGCTTTTTAAAAACGTAATTTGGCGACTTTGCAAAAGGAAGGCCAGCGCGGTTTTCAAGGGAAAAACGGCGGTGTACGAACTTTTTTTCTTACTAAATTTCGTTGGTGAGCATACGGAAATTCGTTGGAAATGTTCTCCTGGAGTTCCGTTGCGGAGCGTATTCGCACAAATCCGCGTGGCCCGTCTATTGCAAATCGCCGGTTCTGGAGGATCACAATGATACGACTGTCTTTATTTTTTTTGGGCCTTACGGCACTAACGGCCACCGCTCAACCGCTGCAAACCTTTTATGTAACGCCCGATCATTTTGAGATTGAGACAGTCAACTCAGTCGCGTCTTTGCAGGTGGCCAACGATCGATTTGGAACCACCGCGAGCGTGACGTTTGTCCCAGCCTACGACAGCGCCTTACACGCTATAGGATTTGCCTTTCGAAAAAGTACTGATGAGATTCAGGTTCGTACCTTGCCTATAGAGGTTACGGATTTCAGTTTTGGAAATGGCGCCTTTCTCAAGTCCATGGCGGTCGACGGAGTGGAGAAGAAGATTCTCGGCGAACGGGTGGTTGTGAGTATCCGCTTTGGTAATGACATCACTCCTGCCCAAGCGAGAGCCTTTATAAGCTTAAGCATGGTCATGGGGACTATTGAGGCCAAGGTCGGAATGACCGACGGTGTGCCTGAGTCTCTTAAAGGAACCCGCCTTAAAGAAATAGCGGCTTTGAATCAGTTCCATAATAAAGAACGCAGTAGCGGTAAGAATTCGGCCCTCGCAAAATACCGCATGCTCAACCATTACAAATCAGAGGTAACACTCACCCAAGTAGATCTCATTTCCAACCCTTTTGGCCTCGATGAATGGGTGAAAAAAAAGCTGATGCAGGGTCATCCCGGCCGTCGGGAGTGCCGCCGCAATCTTGATGCCGATGACGATTGGGTATGCCGGATCATTCTAGAGCAGTCCCCCGATGGTTGTTTAAGTGAAGCCCTTTTTTCTATCGCCACGCGCCTTTTCCCGCCCCGCATTATCGGTGCTGAGTACAGCCGGTTTGTATTTGATACGGCAGGTAAGTCGGTCAACTGGCTGCAACAAGGCGTGCCCTCTCCTGATTTTGAAAAGGGGCCAAGCCAGTTTGAACGAATCCTTGCAAGCCGCAGCAATCCGTCCATGACCGAAGGGGAATATGCAGTTCGCGTAAATGAATATGTCTCCACTCTCTTCCCCCGCTTCGCCCCCATACATCGGGCGAGCATTGTGGCATCTCTGCTCTCCATCCGAAGCCTGGAGGAAGACTCCGCATCCATTCGCGCCATGATGAGTGTTGCTATGCGCTCTGCCGAATTGTCGCAATCGCTCAATGACCGGGCGGGCGCTTTGGTCCTCGCCCTTGCTACTGGTAAAGGGCCGGGCAGTGATATCGAGCGCCTCTTTAAGGCTCGTACGGATGGCATTCTCAACGAGGTGCAGTTTGAAGCTGGAATGCAGCGTTGGATGCGCGTTGTGTTTCATAACAAGACAGAAAACGAACGCATTGAGTACGTTAAAGCGATTATGTCCTATACCAGCCTTACGTCTAACGGCGCCTACAACCGAGTGGCAGTCTCTCACTTTCTTCAAGACATTGAAGGCTATTTGAGTTCAACTAAATGTGGCCCGGTTAGGAAATCGGACGCCCTTAATCCGAACGAAGGCGACGAACCCCAATTGGCGCTGATGCTGGAGCGCCTTACAAATTATCTTGATAAAAATATGCCAGAGCTCTCCAAGAGCGAGAAAGAGAATGTCTTGTCGCTGTTTGCCGACCGTGAAAATAGTCCTGAACAAAGGGCCTTGTGGACCCAACTGCTTGAGGCTCTTGAAGTGGTTTTGGAAAAATAGAACTTAGAGTGATTCGGTTATGAAAAAAATATACTTTGTATTCATTGTCGTGCTCACCGCTTGTGGAACCCAAAACCCTTACGAGTATCGTTTTGAAACTCGGGAATTATCCCAGGCCGAGCTCCTTCAGTTTGGGTACGGAGGACTGGCGGGGGAAGACTCTTTACCCCCGGTGGACTCCGTTTCCGTTGATGAGATACAGAGCCAGGCAACGACAGTTTCGTTGGTTAACGCGGCTGCTGGGATTGTTCAAAAGCTTCTTGTGCCCGGAGAATCCAAGACCGTGGCCACTCTCATCGGGCAGGCCATCCCCAATGGCGTAAAACCCTTTGACCTCTCTAAGGGCAAAGTAGGCAGCCATGTCTATGAGAAGAAGTTAAACGGCGTGCTGGGTTTTTCAGTCGTTAAGATGCATTACAAAATTGGCTATCAGTACGCGGCTAACTACAAAGGGAAGGGTGCCTACCTCACCAATGTTAAATTCGTTCCGCTAAGAGTGGAGACGGACGTGCTCTGGTCGTTGCGGGCCGAGTCACTTTCCGAGGAGCCTGTGAACTCGGGGACCAAGACCAATCCGAATGCCACGCTTGGATTTAGCCTCACTTTTACCGCCAAAGGGTCAGGAACCCGCACCGTTACGGACGAGTTTGAACTGGAAGCCAGCAGCGGAAAACTCACGGAAACGGTACGTGCCTTCGAAAAAGAATGAAGCAATCGCCAAAGATTTCAAGCACCTCGTAACGTCCCAGAAAGCGTAGTGAAAAGTTACGAGATTTCGTACATCCTAGTGCAGCGAGTCAAGTCTTCTGTTATATTCGCCCCCTTTTCGAATAACGCTTAAGAGACGCGGAGGGGACGAGTGACTTATCCAATTCTATTGGTCGACGATGATTCGTTGGTACTGCATGCCACTAAATGTCTTTTAAATGAGCACGGCTACCAGGTTGAAACGGTGGCGAGCGGCGAACAGGCCGTTGAACAGGTAAGGATAAAGCCCAACTACTACGCCATTGCGATTGTGGATTATCAGATGCAGAGCAAAAACGGAGGGGTCACGGCGCAGGAGCTTTTGGCCCTCAACCCCAATATGTACGTGCTGGTTTATTCCGGCGATTACTCGCGCGAAGCCATGCGGGCCACATGGCAAGCCGGAGCCGTGGGCTTTATCGAAAAACAATGCTCAGCAGAAATCCTTCTTGAGACCGTGCGCCGCTGGAGCCAAAAATATGAAGAAACGTTTGCCATGATGGACGTGGCCCGCTCTTTTGATGACGGGGAGCTCAAAGAGACGCTCAATATGGTGGGCAGGTCGCAGGCACTTAAGGAGGCGGCAAAAAAAGTAAAACGGTATCGTGAAGATCGAAATAACGTTCTCATTTTGGGGGAAACGGGAACGGGAAAAGAGCTGATTGCTCGTGCTCTCCATGGAGAGGCCGCTGGGACATTTCTTGCGGTGAATTGCGCCGCCTTCAAAGGAAATGCGGATCTGTTTGAATCCGAACTTTTTGGCCACGAGCGGGGATCGTTTACAGGTGCCGACCGCGAAAAAAAAGGAATTCTCGAAATGGCCGAGGGAGGAACCGTCTTTATGGATGAGGTTCATCACCTAAGTCTCACCGCGCAGGCAAAACTCTTGCGCGTCTTTCAAGAAAAGAAGATCCGGCGCGTAGGCGGAGCTAAAGAATATTCTGTGGATTTTCGTCTTATCACCGCGGCCAAACCCAACCTTGAAGCCCTCTGCGGCCAGAGTGAGTTTCTTTGGGATCTGTATCATCGCCTCAATGTCCTATCCATAACACTTCCTCCCCTGAGGGAAAGGCCGGAAGACATTGAGCCGCTGGTCAGTTTTTTCTGCGCCAAGTATGAAGCCGCCAAGGGTCGCAAAAAAAGTCTGCGGATAAGAACGCTGCGCTATTTGGAAAATTACGCCTGGCCCGGAAATGTGCGCGAGCTTGAGAATACTATCTACGGTCTGCTCACCGACAGCACCGGCAAAGAGGTTGGCCCCGAGTTGCTCGATGGCCGTTTCTTTGCCGCCGCGGGCAATTCAGGAAACTCTACATACGAAGAGCTAAAAGCCCGCCATGAGAAAGAAGAGCGAGAGCAAATCCGGCGCGTGCTCGATAGTTCCGGCTCCAAATTTCAGGCGGCCAAAAGGCTCAAAGTCTCTCCGACAACGCTCCACAGTATTATGAAACGGGTAGGCTTGTATCAGGCGGAATAGCGACTGCGCTAACAAATAGGGGAAACGATTTCCTTGTCCGTTTCTAATTGAATTTGTCGATAGTCTGCCCAGACATCGTCTGGGAAACCGGTTAACAAACCAATCCAATCCCAGTTATTTGTTCCCATGCTGGGGACCGGCCCTCCCTCGGCGAGCAATTGGAGGTGCCTACTTCGAAAGGCTGGTGGGGTATGCAGTTTCTTGAGGAAGCAGGCAAACGGTGCACCGTACAGTAGCGCCAAAGTATCGCGGCGAGGCTTATTCATAACGGCGCCGATTTCTTGCCCCACGGCTTTGGCTACTTTTGGGTTCTTCTTGGCCAGGGCTGGAAGAGAGGTCAAAATATAGTGAGCGTACAGCAGCACCGGGTCAAAATCGTACGAGAGCGCTATCATTTCAGCCACTGAAGCACCGGCGATTCGTCCAATATTGGAATCAATCAAGTGCGCGCCATCTTTTGAAACGATAAATTCCGAGTGGAAATAGGTGCTTTGGATTGCGAGTCCGGTGAAGAGTTTATGCAGCGCCTGATCCACTTGCGCGCGAGACGCCGGAGTCAGTTTGGTATCGTGTGGAAAGTAACAACGGGATTCTGTTTTTCCGACTTTACTCCGGCCAGTGAACCCCCACGGCGTGACTATCCCATTTTCCCAGAACCCCTCGCAGCTAATAAGCTCTCCCTCAATGCGCGACTGCGCGAGCCACAGATGGGATTGGGGGCATCCGGTAACCGCCTCTTGAATCAAGGTGGAACGAATGGAGGCCAATTCTTCGCGGGTGGAGACAAAATGAAGGCCCAGCGCCCCCGCCCCAAACCGGAGTTTGAGTAAGATCCCCGCTGGGGATCGATCCCACAACTCCGTCAGGCTTTGTGCCCATTCGCTTTCTGATTGGGTGAGCGAAAGTTTCACCGTGGCAGGGCTAAACGCCCCTAAAATATCAGCGACCAACCCCTTGTCTTTGGATTGCGCCACCCCCTCGTCGACGGTCACGGTAGCGAGCTGATGCCCCATTTGGGAAGCCAAGGGAATAAAGGTATCTAAAATCGACATCACCGCGATTGGCTTTTCGCTAAGCTGAGAAACAACGCGCAGGGTATCAACGGGGGAGCGGGTGTCCGCCAGAAGGTGGTCGGACTCGGAGAGCTCGGCCAAGGTATCCGCTTGGTAATTGCCTTGGCGAAAGATAAAGAGCGGCTTGAAACCGAGGCGAACCGAAGCCTGCCGCAAATATTTTGCGCCGATGTCGGAGGTCTCAATAAAAATTAATTTTCCAGACATGGCTTTCTCAGTGAAGGACGTCTTCAAAGAAGGCGCCGATGCCCCGTACTTCATCGACTACATGGATTTCTAATATCCACAGATCAGGCGAAGGAACAAACCCTATGGTCGTTAAGCCGTCTTTGAAATACGCTTTGTGCGGAAATTCTGAAATGCGGTGCCCGTCATCTTCGAGGATAAGTTTGTAGCCTCGAGCGGCTGCGGTTTGGGCCAACCACTGATAGAGCTCGTCGCCAGGCGGCTGGTTATCCCGCCAATGGCGGCAACCAATTCCATGGAGTTCGCGGGCGAACGCGGCAACGTGTTTCATCCCTTCGTCACCACTTAGTACGAAGGTATCTCCCACATCCCCTTCAAGCTCGACGCCGGGGAATTCTGAAAGTAACCAATTGGGTCCTATATCGACAAAGAAAATATCGTTTTGTCCAAGGGTCGCGATTGCACTGCGATCTTGAAAAAAAGAAAGTACGGTGTTTTTTCCGATGCGCACAACAGGAGGGTGCCAGCAACGGGGTGACCCCATTTGGCTGAGAACCAATTCCACCACGGCCCGCGCTTGGACTTCAGTCATTCCGGGGAGTATCCGAGTTCCAATTTCTGTCAGGGCTTCCCGTGAGCGCTTTTGGGCGGCGAGCAAACCTTGCTGGGTAAAGAGGGGAGTGTGCCGCTCTAAGTCTGTGCGTGCGCTTTCCTTATGGATTGTTATTCCGAGGGTGTGCATGTGTATTATATTTGACACATCGCGTTAAATTTGGCAAGATAATCCGCTGATTGGCGGGGTTTTTCGAATGAAAATAGTGTTAGTGGGGGGCGGGTCCAGTGCGCTCTTTTTTCTCGAAAATCTGATCCAAGCCAGGCGCAGTGAAGGGCTAGCCTATGACCACGAAATTACCGTGGTCGCTTCGCAGCCGTCGCCCGGTGATCCCCGTGCCTTTGGTCTAGAAGTCCCTCCCGAGCTGATACTCAACACGCCCAATCAGGAACTCGACACCCTAATCCCAGGTTGGCGCGCTTACCGAGTTTTGCACGAAGACCCAGACGCCACTCATTCGGCCCGTGCGGTTTTTGGGCAGTTTCTTTTGGAGCGTTGGACCCACGCGACTGAGGAAGCGGCGAAGCTTTTTTCCTTCCGCCTTGAATCCGGGCTGGTTCGGCGCATCGGGCATTCCTGTGCGCAGTACCTAGTCGAAACAGATTCTGCCTCACTCTTTGCCGACGTGGTGATTCTTTGCGTGGGTACCGCAGATCCCAGTGACCTGAGAGGACCCTCGACCCACTGCGATCTGTTGGATACGTACGGGCCTGGTATTCAAAGCATTGGGACTCACGATAGCGTCGCGATTTTGGGTTCTCGCCTCACGGCGGTAGACGCTCTGCTCCGTCTGCGCGCACAAAAGCACCGCGGCCCCATACACGTCGCTTCTTCCTCCGGCCGACTCCCGAGAGTCCGTCCGGAGCTAGAGGGGAAGGGTGCGCTTCTGGCTGGCCCTTGCTGGCTGGAGAGGCCTTCTTTTCGACGAGGGTTATCCCTGCGAGAATGTTGGGACCTCGCTGTGAAAACCCTGGGCGTGGAATCCACTGAGTTGAAGCAGCTTTTGGATTCTCGTCCCACGACACCGGCGTCTTGGATCGAGGAAGTATTTCACGCTGAGAGCGGATTGGCTCGCGATTGGCAGAGGAGAGCGTATCAGGCGTCTGTCCTGATGGAGGACCTCTGGGTACACCTCAGCCCGAGCGCTCAAGCCGAGTTCCTGCTGCGGTTCCGCAGCGCCTTTCTCTCTAACTTGGTGAGCATGCCTTTGCAAAGCGCCCGCGCTGTTTTGGAACTACTACAGAGTGGGCAGTTGGTGTTGCATGCGGGGCTTTCGAGTGTGGAGAGCGGTAAGAGCAACAAGGAATCCAAGGAACATTCGTTCCGATTCCAAAACGGTACAGTGCTAACGACAAAACACGGGATCAATGCCACAGGGCAAAGGCCGGGAGTTCGCTTTTCTGGACTACAGGCCTCGTTGATTGGCTCCGGTTTAGCGCGGATCGAAACCAATGGAGCACTTTCCACCGACCGATTTACCTGTGAAGTCCAGTCAACGAAGCCAAAACCAGGACTCTTACTTTGTATCGGCGAACTTTCTATAGGGCGCGGTTTTGTTAGCAGTTCACTAGAAACCAACCTAAGGCAGGCAATTCGGGCTTCGCGCACCGTGCTAGCGGCGCTCTTAGCCAGTGAAGCGGGGAAAGTCAGGACTTCTTTGTGAGGCGCGCGCCCGCTTTATCGACTCATTTTGCAGCTCTTCTTTTTGGTTCCATTGGCTTGCTCACGGTGCTGTACGCAGTCGAGGCACGCTTCATTGGGGCCGGGCTTTCTAAAGGTCTCCTCGTTGGCGTTGTCCAGTGCGCCGCTGAGCTTCTGGGGGCGCTAGCGCTGGTGCGTTGCTGGAGACCTCTCTCCCGAGTTGATCGCCGGGCTCTTTTGTTTCTTATCATTGGACTTTTGGCGTTCGCCTTGGCTGATTTTTTTTGGGTCTACCTATTTTATTATCTTAATATGGATCGCAAAACGCTTCCGGCGATCTTGCTCACTCATATCCCCTACGGCATAGGCTATCTTGGTATGGCCTCGGCGCTTCTCTTACGCCTACGCAGTTCAGTGCCATTTTCTACACTCCGCTGGACGTTGCTTGGGCTGCTACTCTTTACCGTCCCTTTCTATTTGCGATTTATTTTACTCCCAGCCATCGGTTCTGTTGCTGCCGATCACCATTTTCCATTCTTTGCGGCGCATCTCTTTAATACCTTCGGGTGTTTCGTTCTGGTGAATGTCTCAATTTTGACCATCGCTTACTTACGAGACATCCGCTGGTCGATGGTCGCCATTGGGGCGGCCTGCTTGGTGATGGAGAATTGGGCGTTTCGCGCGGAAATGCTGCTCATTGGGCCGCCGGCCTATGGTTTTTATGACTACTTTTGGGCATTCGGAATTCTAACCAGTGTTTACCCACTGGCCTATGGGCGAGGGCACGCGACGATTTTCCAAGTAGAGGAAGTTTATGATGGCAAGAGCCTCCAAAGTCGGACGCGGTTTTGGATCGTCGGCTCGTCGTTGGTTTTTTTGTCTCTTCTTGCAATGTTTGCCTCACCCAATAGCGTGATCGTTCGTTTCTTGGCCGTGGGAACCGTTTTGACTCTTTTGCTCTCGGTTTTTGTTGGTCAGTTCTTAGTGGAGCAGATTGAAGAGCTCAGCACTCGCCTTTCGTTTAAACTCACCGACGATTTAGGGATCGCCGAGAGTTCCGAGGCGACCGTCGAGTTGCCCTCTGAACTCAAACAAATATACGAAACGGTATTTCGGGCGAAGATAGAGGAAAAACAAGCTCTGTCACGGGTTCAAGAGGAGTTGAGCCAGCACGCCGCACGGGTTGCCCATGATATTCGTTCGCCTTTGGCCGCCTTAGGGCTGGTCATGCACGATATTTCCGCTTTTTCTGAAGAAAAACGTAATTTAGTGCGAGCCTCGGTATCTCGCATCAATGACATTGCAAACCAGCTACTTCAGTTGAGCCGGGAAAAGTGCGCAAGGAAAGAGGCGATCGGGGTGCGGGAAGAACTTCTCTGGCCTATTTTGGACGAACTATCGACGGAGAAACGGCTGGAGCATGGCACACGATCCTCAGTGCGATTGGAAACTGAGATAGCGTCCAATGTGAGGGATGCGTTTACCCGTATTGATCGAGTGGCTTTGCGGGCCGCCCTTTCCAATGTTTTCAATAACGCCATCCAAGCGGCCCCGCGAGACAGTCGGGTCTTGGTCAGTATGCATGAGAGTGCTACGGCAAATCAGATTGAAATCGAAGTGCGGGACAATGGCCCTGGATTTCCGGAAGAAGTGTTGACCAATCTCGGGCAGGATTGGAACACTGTGGGAAAAACCGGTGGCACAGGCTTGGGGTTATCCTCATCGATAAGGACTCTACGCGCGGTCGGTGGAGAACTCTCTGTTACCAACTGCAAAGACGGTGGAGCGGCAGTGACTATCCGACTCCCTTGGGCGATCACCCCTGATTGGTTTTGCTCGCAGATTGATTTGGCTCCCGGCACTTTCGTTGTGGTTTTGGATGACGATGAACCGATTCACCAAGTTTGGGCTTCCCGACTTCAGGGGCTCGTCGCGTCGGAGCACATCTTCCATTTTACAACCGCCGAGGGCCTGGCCAAGGCATGGCCTTCTCTCCCTTGGCACGCTCCTATCCTGTTTCTGGTCGACCATGAGCTGCTCAATAGCCAGAAAAATGGACTGGAGATAATAGAGTTTCTCCACATCCAAGCCAGTTCCATTTTGGTGACTAGCCGGTATGAGGACCCTGTCGTGAGAGACTTGGCCCACAGACTGGGCGTGCCGATTCTCCCCAAGTCGAATGTTGGGCATGTCGGTATTCGCCGGTACGCTGCTGCGAAGCGCGCCGCTGTGAAGGAAACTGATGCCGAACTACGTTAATCCTTCTCGAGCCAAGCGGGCAGCCCCTTTAATGGCGGGGTGGAGTGCAGTTTTTATTTGGGCCGCGGCTCCCGTTCTCTTCAAGCTTTGTTCACTGGAGGCACCTCTAGCTTTCGTCCTGGTGCTGCGTTTCAGTATTTGCTGCGTGGTGCTCCTGCCGTCACTGCGAACTCTCTATCACTACCGCACCCAGATCCCACTGAAGCCGGCTCTGAGAATGTGGTTTTGGACAGGAATTAATTTTTATTTTGCCGGAACAGCCCTTACGATGCTTCCTGCTTCGGTTTACATCATTGTTTACTCTTTAGTCCCCTTACTCTCTCTATTTGTTCTGCGCTTACCGGTCACGCCACTGAAATGGGGGCTCTCTATCGCGGCTGCCGTGGGCTGTTGTCTTCTCGTAGAAAGTCACCCTTCAGCACAGGAAATCCCCCCCCTTAGCCTTTTATTTATTAGTACCGGGATGGTCGGCTGGGTTTTCTTTACGAAAGAGTTTTCCAAACTACAATCCCATCTTCCGGATTTCCAGCTTTCCACGCTCACCCATTTGGGGATGTTCGTGGTCTCCCTGGTGTGGTGGATTGTCATCGGAACGCCGGTGGTCAAGCTAAGTGGCGCAGCAACCGTTTCGATCGTGCTGTTAGGGCTTTCCTCTCCGATTGCTTTCTTTCTTTTTTCTTACGCGCTCCGTTGCAACCAAGTATTTGCCATCGTTTCGCAATACTGTGAGCCCGTTTTCGGCATCCTGCTAGCGAGTGTCCTACTGCGCGAACATTTCACAAGCCTTCAGTGGATTGGCGCGGCCTTCGTGTTACTCGCAGTCTTTGGCACGGACCAGAAACGGTAGGATGGACTGCGGTTCTCCTGCAGACATGGTGCATCAGCCAAACCGAATCCGCGTCGAGGCCCGCGGAGCTACGCGCGTTCATCGCGCGTAGCTCCGCGAGGTCATCGGGAGCAAACCAGAGCTGCGCCACGTTGACAGGTTCGCCGTGCGCTTGAGCTTGGCAGAAATAAAAAAGCTCGATCCCGCGAAAGAGTTCCTGCATCTCCGCGAGACTGTGACCAGCGAAGCCCACCATTTTCATCTCTTGAATACCCCTAGCTCCGTCATCGTCATCCCGGCCGTGGAAGGTTTTTGCAGAATGATCTCCGGCATCCCGCCCCTCGTCGATCCGCCAAACTGAAACAGTTCGTTCGCCCTTGATGGAAAAGTGCCCATCGACTTTTCACACTCGTATTTTGGATATCTTAGATGTGCAGTAGTGACGGGAGCCTTTACTTCAAGTCCTCCAAGCGCTGCCAAAAATGCCCTTTCCTCTTCTTTTGAAAACCTCTATAGAGTGGTACCAATTTCAAGCGCGGAGGTATGAATGTTTCGTTCCAGACTCTTCTTTTTATTTCTTTTGCTTTCAACCACTTACGTAACTGCAGATGAAGCAACGTCAAACGGGGCAGTCAAAGGGCTTCTCTCTTCCCGCATGGAGTTGCAGTTTGCCACTCGCATGGAAGGGAAAACGTTGTTCCAGATCGGAGAGGATGTGGTTCGCCAGGGAAGAGAATCCCTGAAAACCGGCGAGCCCATCGCCGAGGGCGTCGCGAAAAATATGAAGGTGACTCAGGGTAAGGCGGACGAAATCACCAGTTGGAGAATTGAAGGACTAGAGACGGAGATTGCTCCCATACGGCTGCATATCCACCGACTAGCCGCGGAATTCAAAGAGATAGAGAAACCGACGGCTCAGCAAGAAAAGGCGCTCGACGAATGGATACGCCGCTTTAATGCGGCGGATCTCGCGTGCAAAACCGAGCCGTCGATCGCAAAACTTGATGCGCTATCCGACATCCTTCTATTGGAAGTGAACAAGGTATTCCTGGCTTATGATCGCGCCGAGGTGAAGTTGCTCGAGGCCATTATGGAGGCTTCCACCACCGGAAAGCGTCTCTATCACATCGAAACCTATTTCTCCCAAGTCATGAATCTTTATATCGCTAGGGACGAGCGTACCGAAAAGGTTCAATTGACCATGGATGGCGTGGGGCTTCATCCGTCGGTAATTCTGGCCAAGTTAAAGAAAGAGAAAGCGGTCACGGGACTTGGAAGCAGATACGGTAGTAACATTAGGGCGATCAGAGAGAGACTCCAGGAGGTGAGCGGGGATAAAACACTGCTCGTCGGACAAACCGCCCTGCAGATCAAGGTCCTGAAAGACTTACAAACCCTTGAAGCGGAACTCGATAACGGCGATCTGGGAACGATAGGAAAAGCACGCGATGTTTTGCATAGCGTGGAGAAGCTCCTCTACAAAGAGGAAAAACTCGCCCCGGCCGCATTGCGAATCGGCGTAGGGATGTACATGAGTAATCAAGCTGGTCTTTTCTCCGACTTGGCAATGCAAATGAAAAAGAATCCGAAGGCGACGGCGGAGTACCTGATCGGCGGTATCAAGCTCAAGGTCGAACGTTCGAAAGAAGGATTCCAGATTACCTTCGTGGAGCTCGCGAGCCCCCTCTCCAAACAGATCGACTCGGTCCTGCAGCTGGCGCAACAAACTTTGAAACAATCTCAAATGGGTGAAGCAGATAGAATAATCCTGACCAACGCG
>JAYVQZ010000447.1:0-4303 GCA_043776735.1 Deltaproteobacteria bacterium
TCTAACCCGCGTGGCTTTGAGACTTCATCCTATTGGATTGAAGGACCCACCGGCCTTATTTGGATCGACACCCAGTTTTTAATCTCTGCGGGTGAAGAGGCATTGAATTGGGCCGAAAAGGCGACGGGAAAAAAGGTGCTACTGGCCATCGTTTTGCACCCTAACCCTGACAAATTTAATGGGACCGCCAACTTTCAAAAACGCGGAATTCGCGTGGTGACTTCGGACCAAGTTCTGGCGCTGATTACAGGCGTCCATAAAGATCGGCATCACTGGTTTTACGAGCGGTATAAGCCAGACTATCCGAACGAGGCAGCAGCTCCGGAGAGTTTTGGAAAGGTAACGACAGAACTCACCGCCGGTGGAATCACCGTGAAAGCCCATGTGGTCGGAGCAGGCTGCAGCGCCACCCATGTCATAGTGGAATACGACGGCCATCTTTTCCCCGGGGATCTGGTGACGAGTTTAAATCACAGTTGGCTGGAGTTGGGGCTGGTTGATGAGTGGCTCACACGGATCGACGAAATGAAAAATTTAAAACCTCGTTTCGTTCATCCAGGACGCGGCCCTTCTGGCGATGAAGATCTGTTGGTGCGAGAAGAGTCGTACCTAAAAAAAGTTAAAGAATTAGTTTTGGCCCAAAGGCCAAAACTTCCCGTGGACGAACAGCGGGCGGAGCTGGTGGTGAAAAAGCTCGATGCTCTCTACCCCGGGTACGGCAACAAGCATTTTATTGAAATTGGAATTCCAGCGGTCTGGGCGACACTGGCCGCAAAAAACGCTCTCAAAAATAAGAAATAGTAACTTTTTTTTGGGCTCAAAGGTTTGAGGTTTTTTCAGCCTATTAGGGTTGTCGCAAGACGGGTTAGGCCCTCAGAAAAGTTTTTTCTCCCAAATCCAATTCGAAAATGTTGGTCTCCTGCGGAAAATCGGGAACTGGGGGCTAAGAGAACTCCGGAGCCTTTTAGTACCCTCTGGCAAAACTCGTCGGAGCTTCCTTTCCCTTTCCATTTAGGAAAAGCGATACATCCTGCCTTTGGTCGATTCCATTCCACCAGATTATTAAATTCGTCAAAAAAGGGGTCTAAAAGCGCCAAGTTGGTTTGGATGATCTGGCGGTTTCTGGCGATGATTTTCTTTTGTTGTCGAATCGCCACACCGGCTAAAAATTCACTCGGGGCGCTATTGCAGAGGGAAGTGTAGTCCTTGAAACTTGCCATCTCATTGAGGATTTTTTTGTTTTGAGTGGCTACCCAGCCAATGCGAAGGCCGGCTAGACCAAAACTTTTTGACATTACTCCGAGGGAAACGCCGTGAGGAGAGACTTCACACGCGGAGGGGAGCGCCTTGGCTTCATCGTATTCCAAGCCCTTGTAGACCTCGTCCATAAAGAGAGTTACCCCGTGCTGCTCAGTAAGGCGAATCACCTTGGCGTATTTTTCTTTGTCCATTAGGTAACCGGTAGGATTGTGTGGCGAGTTTAGAACCACGACCTTCGTGTTTTTCCTAAAAAGACTTTGGAGCTCTTTACAATCGAGATTCCACCCATCGTCTGCATTGGCATTCCAAAAACTGATTTCACAGCCTATCGATTGAGCCACCTGAAAGAGAGATTGGTAGCAGGGGGCGTGCACAATAATATGGTCTTGGGGAGAGAGGGCCACGTTCATGAAATTGAAGATCGCCTCTTGGGCACCAGCATGGACCAGAACGTCTGTGGCGTCGATTCCAGAGTAAAGGGAAGCAATCTCACGACGAAGTTCAGGATGCCCTGGCGCTTCGGTATACCCCAACCAGAGGTCTCCTAGTTTCTCGGCCGATCCTGTTTCCATAGCGAGTAGATCTTTTAGTCCTAGCGACTGGCAGTCAGAGCTGCAAAGCAGGTAGGGTGCAGTGAACTCGTGTTGGGCGAAATAGCGCTCTAGATCAAAGGCCGGAATTTTCATTCCCTGTCTTTAGCATCTTGGTGCGGAAAAACGACTCTTAAAAACGAATGGCGCTATGCGAAGTGACGCTCCGCTTTAGCCTCGATGATAATAGGGAAAATGAAAAAAATTTTACTGTGCTTTGCAATCCTTCCCTTAATCACTAGCTGCGGTAAGAGCTCCGCTGGCAAGGCGGTTACTGTCTCAACCACTTTTCTTAGCAGCTCACTTTCTGCAAGAGGGGCGTCGGCGGGACTCAACCAGGCGGTTCACCCCTGCCCGTCTGGGACACACACCTGTTTTTCCCCTAAAAATTTTAGCGGAAAAGTGATCACTACTCAGCTTCGGGTGACGTCGGGGGGATCTCTGACCTCGCTTAAGGTGATCGATGGGGGAAGTCTTGATAGCAACGTCACGAGCACTTCGAAGTTAGGTGATTTCGACTTTCTACAGGCATTGGCCATTTCGGGAACTCCAACTAGTACTGATTTTGGCGCCTCAGGGGCGTACAAGGACGTTCTTATCTATTTTGACTATGTCGACGTGACATTTACTAACGCCGGCATCGGGGTTGCCACTGAACAGACGGTACGGATCGCCTACGCTACGGATGACGCGAAGGGATACGTTCGTGGGGATATTTTGTTAAAGGTGGGGGCTGATTTTAAATGGTGCCCCACCACGGCAACAACAACCGGAGACTGCACACTTACCCGGCCAGCGTCTCCCCTGGTAAATGCCGAGGTAAAAAATTACGTAGAGTCTGGTAGTCCGGTAATTCCATATTTTTCTACTGAGGTATTTCTCGACGCCACCGGAAAAGGGCTGGTCACCGTTGCCTATTCCTCGCTTATCGCTAAGTCTTGGACCTATGCCATCGACTTCGATGGAACCGACTCGATCGCTGTTCCCAATGGAGTTTATGCCAATATTTTTGCAGTCATGCCCGCACTCCTCATTCGCGGGATGAGTCCCCACGTAAAAGCAACCGGTTCAGGAATGGCTGGCATACTTACAGCGACCGGGAAATAAAATTCCGTTTGTAGACGACCTAGGTCAAAGGAAGAGTAAATAGAAATTCGGCCCCTTTTCCCGGTTCCGAGGTAGCCCAAATCTTTCCCCCGTGGCGCTCGACAATTTTTTTGCAGATTGCCAAACCAATGCCCGCACCAGGAAATTCCGACCGGCTTTCTAACCTATGAAAGATTTGGAATATTTCATCTGCTTGGGCAGGATTAAACCCAATCCCATTGTCTTGAACAGTAATTTCCCACATTCCGTTTATTTGTTCGGCTCGAATGGCAATTTTTGGAGTTTCGGTGCCATGAAATTTTAACGAGTTTCCAATGAGGTTTTGGAATAGTTGGGTAATCTGCTGAGGATCGCAAGGGACCTTGGGCATTGTTTCAATTGATACAACGGCGTTTTTTTCGTGAATCAGCAGTTCTAGACTTTCTAAAGCCACCTGTAAGACCCGATTTAGGTCGGTGAGTTCGGCTATGCCAGTAGTATGCCCAACTTTGGCATAGCCGAGTAAGGCATCTATGAGAGCCCCCATCCTCTTGCCACCCTCTTCAATATATTTAAGATATTCGATTGTCTCGGGATCTAGGTGCGCGTCGTATTTTTTCTTGAGTAAGCCATTAAACATAACCATCATTCGGAGAGGTTCTTTGAGATCGTGAGATGCCAGAAACGCGAACTGTTCAAGGTCTCGGTTGGAGCGATTCAGTTCTTCAGCCTGCTCCTTCAACTTTTCTTCTATGAGCTTTCTCTCCGAGATGTCCACAATAGAACTAAGTACCATCACCCCTTCTTCGGCATGAATTAGGGTTAGTCCAATCTCTACCGGGACTTCAATGCCTCCTTTCTTCAAACCAAAAAGGTCTCGACCCGCCCCCATAGATCTAGTGGTAGCACCAGAACTAAGAAATGCTGTCCGGTTCATAGGATGATTGTTACGAAACTTATGAGGAATCAAAATTTCAACCGGTCGGTGAATCAGTTCGCTAGAACTATACCCGAATAGCCTTTCTGCTTGTTGATTTACAAAAGTAATCTCGCCCAACTCATTGGTGCTGAGCATGGCACTGGGTGCAGCCTCAAGTGCTGTTCTAAAACGCTTTGCACTACGCTGAAGCAAGTCTTCGGATCGCTCTAAGAATCTGGCGTTTCTGATTACTAACGTCACAAGAAAACCTGCGGAAAACAGTGTGACCATAGAATGGGTAAAGCCAGGATGGTAAAACTCGTGGCGATCGAAAAATCCAGCAAACCAACCCAGCGCGAAAGGTACGGCCATAGACGCCAGGAGCAATATGCGCGTGCTTTGGCCCAAATCGGAAGAGCGCGCAACGGACTTCATAAAGCCAGCATTC
>JAYVQZ010000448.1:0-4230 GCA_043776735.1 Deltaproteobacteria bacterium
CTCACGCAAGACGCAGCCTCGGTGGAAGAGCAATCTCGCTGTCCATTTGACCGGTTTTATCATGTGTTTTTCCATTCTGTTGGTGATGATATTTGAGAAATTCCTTGAGGGTGCCTGGGTAACGTTGATCATTACTAGCGCCTGTATTTTCGGATGCTTTTGGATTAAAAAGCACTACAAGAAAATCGGGATGCGGATCAAACACATTGAGAACCGAATAAAAGAGGTTTCAAAGTCACCGCTCATTCATGAAACTCAGGGAGCTGCCGCACCTGATTTTGATCCCTCAAAACCGATCGCCGTAATTTTGGTGGGTGGCTATAGTCGCTTGGGGCGGCGAAGCCTGTTGGCAGTGTTAAAGTCTTTCCCCAAAACCTTCCACAATATTATTTTTGTTTCTGTCGGCGTTATTAATTCCGAGTTTTTCAAAAAAGGGGAAGTAGATACCCTAGAACGCCGAACCGAAGAGACGTTGAAGGGTTACGTGGCGGTGGCTAACCGAATCGGGCTTCCGGCTAGGTACGCCTTTCGGGTAGGAACGGATGTGGTTCATGAAGCGGCCGAGCTTTGCCTTGATGTTTCTCGTCAATACCCGCACACCATTTTCTTTGCTGGTGAGCTGGTATTTGAAAATCCCAGTTGGTGGGACAGGATTCTTCATAATGAGACCGCTTATGCCATCCAACGCCAGATTCGGTATGCTGGTCTTGCCATGGTTATTCTTCCGTTAGTGCTGCACTCAACAGAGCCTGAGACTACATAAACGAATTTTGCGGCACGAAAATTTGATTCAGTGGTTTATTGGGGCTTGGGTGTATACCTAACCTCTCTGGTCGTAAGAAAGAGAGGTTTTTTGCACGGTAAAACCATGCGTTTGGGCGCATAACAGCTGGCACCTAAGCTGCAGTTAACTAAAGAACACTCACTTTCCCGATTTCCGTATTTTCTATGGTCACTCAATGGGCTTTTTCTTTAGCCGTTTTTTTCTCCCTTTTGGTCTGCTCTTTTGGGAACGTCGCGCACGGACTGCCTTGCGTGGGTACCCTGGCGATTTTCTCACTACAAGTGGGTGTGGCGTTCCCTCGTCGTTTAGCCTCCGCTAAGCCTCTGGGCCCAAGTCGTTTTGCGACTCCTCTTACACCGCACGTCCGGGAGCAGCTTGAGCGAAATTTGAGTGACAATTATCAGGGGCTTTCGGCAATGCGCGGAGAGAATGGCCTTGTGACTGATACGGTTCATGTAAAGCAAGACGGAAAAGGGGGCTATGCCGTGGAGCCCTATAAAACAGGGACCGCACCCACCGATACAGGTTTAGATCTGGCTGGTACAAACGGCAATGGTTAGGCGTCCCCAGCAGCGTGCTACCGCATTATCGGCCATTACCAGAGTCCTTAGTGTCCTTGAAACGCTCCCTCGTCATAAACGGAGCCAACTTTTTTTTCGCCTCTACGAATCCAACACCAAAACAGAGAAAAGGGTTTTAGATGAGGACGTCTCTTCCGTCGACAACATGCATTTGGCATTGGGACTTTGGACATTGGCCGAGCGACTTCACAATGATCCCGACCCCATTGCACGAAAGCTTGCTGAGCGAGCGGACCGCCTTTTTCAGGGAATGGATTTTTCGCTCTTCTACGATCCTCACTCAGGCCTAGTTGGGGGCAATCTCAAACGAGGGCTAGACCCAAGTAATCCGAAGTGGACGTTAGAGGAATACCGTTATCATTTTGGAAGTGAGGCTAGATCGGTTTATTTGTTGGGATATGCCTTTGGCCTGTTTAAAAAGTATCCTCTTTCCGCCCTTGAATCTGCTTTATCTAAAGTGCCGGTGGAGATGGCAAGTCATCGAGGTCGTCAACACATGCAGGTTTGGGATGCCGGTATTTTTCAGGCCCTCTTGCCAAAACTATTGCTCAATGAAGAGCGCTACTCTGATTTTTTGGGGGCCAGCTTGGCCACTGTGGGCCGATACGTTCTATTAGGTGGTCCCGCAGTAGAGGGCAGAGACGGGAGTTTTCCACTTCCCGCAGGCTATTCCGCCTGCGTAACCGACGTAAAAAAGTCATCCGACGGAAAACTTGATATTTCCTACACGGGCAAAGCCGGCTTTTCACCCTTGAAGGTATCAAGCAATACCGACCCAGTCCAAGAGGATGTGGTGGCAATGCATGCTGTTCTTTTAGCAGCGACTCTTTTTCCCATGCTGTACGCCCCCCGCTTGGAACGCACGGAGCAGATTGATGGTGGCGGAAATCAACTCTACCTTCCTGGTTTTGGTTGGGTGGACTCGATTCGTTTTGTGACAGGAAAAAACGGAAAAGCTGAGGCAAGACCAAATTCCGCAGGAGTGGGGATCGACAAGGCGATTGAATTGCTTGCTTTGCTTCAAATGCTCGAACCCGATGGTCTCGGTGAGAGTGGGCGAGCGCTTGCTGAAAATGAAACGGCCAACCGTCGCCTTTCCCGAGCTTACGAAGTCATGGAGCGCCGACAGCAGCAAACCACCCGAGCTATGGCCCAATAGGAATTAGAGCGTCGTCGTCGGTTTTTTCTGACTTGGGCAATATCCGGGACGTGCTCCGTTATCAGGAAATTCACGACAGATTTTTGGCCGTCGATCGTAAATCGTGCAGGCTCGATCGCTCCCTAAGAAGATGCAATCCAAGCCGTTTACTTGCTTGAGCCGAAACGTGCGGGTGAGGTGGTAATAGGCGCCTATGATCCCTTGTTTTTGTAGGCGAGCGGCAATTCGTTTGAGCGGCCCGTTCACCTGATCGTAGTCAATAAATCCCATATGAAAGAGTTCCTCAGAGGACACGGTAACAGGCATCGTACAGCATCCGGCGTTGCAGCCGTGGCAAAGGGAAGGGCGGAACTTTACCCAGGTATTGGGGCGGGCGATGTCTACTTTGGATTTTATTTTTTTCATTTGTTAGAGTGAATGTCTTTATTGAATCTTCGTTCGCACGGGTCGTTCCTCGGTTCCGTCATCTTTTGAGACGTGGAAGGTAATACGACCAATCTCCCGATTATCCGAGGTTTCAATCTGGCAGCGCCAATCCCCTGGCCAGTAGTTCGCCTTTACCGTATAACCGCGAAAGCCTTTCTCCCGCCCACCGGTAATTTCCATCGGGATCGCATCTGAGCTTAACCAACGATCTTTACCGTCGCGGTAGAGCCAACGTACCATTAGGCGATCTCGGAATCGAGTAGGTGAAAAAATCCTGGCAAAGCAATAAAGGCTGTCTCCGGATCGAGCCGCAAATTCCTGATCCCCGTTGTGCAAGAATTCCCAGGACGTATCCGTGTAGGTGAGATGATATTGGTTATCTAGCTTTTGGACGTCATGGTAAATCCCGATGAAGCTCACGCTCAAAGGAACGGGTGGAATCGCCCCTGCGAAATAGAGGCCGATGAAAAGTAAGTGAATTAGAAAGAAGGGTAAAAAAACTCTTTTGAAAAGTAACCCGCGCATTTCTTGCGCTGCTTGGCGCAAGCGAAGGTAAACAAAAGCGGAAAGAATGATAGAGAAAAATACCGATAACAAAAAGGGTCCTACTCCAATAGATCCGATGAGCGTTGGCACTAGATAGAGGGAATAGGAGATCAGGCATAGGCACCAAAGCGACATATGGACAATGGTTTGCGAATCATCGAACTTTTTAAACTCGCTCAAGATCAGCACAAAGATAAGAAAGCCAACGAAAACGAACGAGGTTAAGACTGAGGCGCTTTTAAAATAAAAAATGGTATACGCATTCAGCAGGGTGCCGAGCATGAAATGAATTATCGCCTCTCGGTACTTCCATATCTTCGACCAAATACCCGAGCCCGCGCGGTATTTCCCGCAGTATTCAAGCAGCTCTAAATTAATTAGCGAACCCGCTATGGCCAGGTAAATCGCTTGTTGAAGCATCGAAAAATGGTCGTCGATCCGCTGCAACATGAAGGCGTCAAAAAGGAAACCTATGACAAAAAAAACGATGGGCACCGCTTTGGGATGGTTTGTGTAGAGGGCTTTGGCTTTAGTAAACAAAGGCAACCGTTTCTCTCGTTTTGGATTGAGGTTCTGTTGAGTTGAGATTCTACCAAATCGAATTTAACAAAAATAACACATGGCGTTAAATGGATAGCAATGTCAAATAGTTAGGTTGTTTTTACCTGAGCAAAATGCATGGCAAAATCGATAAAATTCAGGGCAGAGAGAGGGGAAGCAAAACAAAAACAATT
>JAYVQZ010000449.1:0-4229 GCA_043776735.1 Deltaproteobacteria bacterium
CCTTTACGAAGAGGCCCAAGGCATTGTGGCCAAAGCACGCCAGGCGAGAAAAGAAGAGTTTGAGCCCTTTTTAAAACAGGCGCGGGAAAAAATTGAAACTGGCCAAATGCGCGAAGCAAAAAATTTGTGCGATGAGATTTTACGTAGAGATCCAGATTATGAGGAGGCTAAGGATTGCGTCCGGCGAGCCCGATCGTCGCCTTAAATAGTCAGAGTAGTCTTTGAGTGAATTAATATGGGAACCAAATCTATAAAAATAGCCGAGCCGATTGAGATCGAAAGTCCAAAGCCTCGGAGCATGGTGGCGCGTCCTACCATAGAGACAGTGATGGGCCCCGACAAGGGTCGTATCATTGAACTGTCCTCAGAACGTATGACTATCGGCCGTGCCGAAGAGAACGATATCGTTGTCGCCAGCGAAGCCATTTCGCGGACCCACGCCTTTTTAGGCCAAACCGCCGAAGGTTGGTTTATTCGAGACAATGGGAGCAAAAACGGAATTCAGGTAAATGGAAAAAAAGTGCCAGAATCGTGGCTAGTCGACAGTGATGTAGTTCAAGTCGGAAGTTTTGTTTTTAAATTTCGTGAACCGGCTCCGCTAATGGCCCCCGCTCAGCCCAATAGTGAGTATCTGCCTTCTTCACCAGAAATGGGAATGGAGGGTGGGTTTGAATCACTGGGAACTAAAAAGAAGCCTAACCGGCGTTTGCTCCTTTATACTTTGGTATTTGGTGGTCTAGCCCTCCTCTATGTGGCGCAAAATGAAGGGGAAAAATCTGCGGCTAAAGAGGGGGAAACCAAAAAGGAAAAGCTCGCACGTGATTTCGATCCGGCTAAAGAGCCTCCTGTTTTAGAGGAGGGGGACTCAAAAAAGACGTTGGTTGGCATTGAAGATCCGGCATTAAAAAGTGCAGAACAAGAAATGGAAAAGCTCGATTGGACTAACGCGAGTCTTCGCGAGTCGGAGCAGTTTTTTCGAAAAGGGCGGCGGGAGTACCTTAATAAAAACTATCAAAGGGCGATGGATCAGTTTCAAACAGCACTATCTCTTTACCGCGGTCACAGACTGGCGGAAAAATATTTACGACTCACCATGTACGAGGCTGAAGTGAAGGCAAAAAAGCAAATGGAAATTGGTATCCATTATTTTGAATCGCTTCAATACCAGCGCGCCATCTCTTACTTTACTGACGTGGTTGGCCTTATGCAGCATCGGCCCCAAGAGGCTATTGTTGGCGAGGCGGAACGCTATATCGGTTTGAGCAAGCGGCGCTTGCAGGCGGCGGAACTATTTCCATGAAGATAACAGTAAAAATTTATGAAAAGGGAAACCTGATCGCCGATCGCCTTTTCGACGAAGGAACCTATCGCATCGGGCGGTCAGACTTTGCCGATATAGTGCTCAGTCATGACGCCGTTAGCCGAAGTCACCTTGAACTTCGAGTTACCGACGCCAATATTTATGTCACTAACATGAGCGGCAGCGGCCGTCTCAAGGTAAACGGTCGGGCCGTTGAAACCGGCGAAATAAGCGATGGTGATGAGGTCATTATTGGCCCCTTCAAGATCGTTTTTTATGCGGGCGAAGTTTTGGACACCCCCCGGGGAGGTAGCCTTGCCTTAGTGCCCAATTTTGACGGAGATTCACCCAATAACCTGCCGAATGAGGGCGACAGTGAAGAGCCTGCCCCTGACGCCGGTGAGAACGGAATTCCCGATTACAACTCCTCTCCCGAGGAGAACCCGGCCGGGTTTGGCGACAACCAAAACGGCGGATTTGGCGAAAATAATGGCGGGCCACTCGGTAACGCTGAGGGCACGGGAGGCGCCCTAGCCGAAGCGGTTCAAGCAACCTCTCGCGATGCCGCTTCCTTCCGCAGTGATACCCAGGTAGATGCCCGCGCCATTGTTGCCAAACTTCTCTTTACGGAAGGGCCGCGAAAGGGTGAAGAGATTCCCGTTCAGTCTTACGAGATTACTCTGGGTCGCTCTAAAAAGGCCGACATCTTCTTGGATGATGAAAAACTATCGCGCGTTCACGCAAAGATTGCTCGGGTGGGAACCGGTTATCGCCTTATTGATCTTAATAGCCGGCATGGAACTTACGTTAACGGCATGCGGGTGCTGGAGCATCCCTTAAGTAGCTTTGATGAGATCGCCATCGGCAAGAGCAAGATAAAGTTCTTCATTTCCGACATGATGGCCAATGTAATGGGTGGCGGAAAACTGGCACCGATTGGCGCAACCGGAGCTTTCAACGGGAACGCCGCGGTAGCACAGAATTACGAAGCCACGCGCTCAATGCACATTGATGCGCTTCCTGAAGATGTTCTCATGGACCTTCGGGGCCCGGATGCACCGCCACCCGCCTATCCTAACGATTTTTCGGATTCAATGTCGGCAGAGCCCGGGCCGCAAAAATCCAAATTTCGAAATCTGTTAATCGGCGCTGTTGCTGCACTGTTGCTTCTCTACGCGGTGATGCCCAGTTCCGACAACAAGGTAAAACCAAAGGCCGAAACGGCAGCGTCCGGTATTAATCCCGTGGATAAAACTACCGAAATCGTGAAGCTTCCCGCATCTATGCCTAAAGAGTACGCCGAGCTTTCTCCCGAAGTTCAACGGCTTCTAGAAGGCCACTATAACTCGGCTCAAAAAGCTGCCGAGGACGGTGCCTACGAAGACGCGGTAGGACACCTGCGAAAAATTCATGAATTTTTACCGTACTATAAACAGTCTCGCGAACTACAAGACCAATTCCAAAAAAAGCTGAAAGAAAAACAGATTGCTGAGGCAGAAGAAAAGTCAAAAAGCTCAGCCAAAGTGGACTTGCAACAATACTTAGACGATGGAAAAGAATATTTGAAGGAGGGAGATTTTGAGCGAGCCGCGGAGGCTTTCACTTCGGCCGTGACAATCGATCCTTCAAATGACTTTGCCATTAAGGGACTTAAAGCCGCGCAAGCCAAAGTCCGCAGCGTAGAAGAGATCCCTCCGGAAAAAGACCCGGAGGATGACAAGAGAAAACTGATAGCGGATTTGTTTCAGCAGGCAATGGCCGCATTCACAAGCAAGGGTTACCAAGAGGCCATCGATACTGCAGAAAAAATCAGGCAAATAGAGATTAAAGGGGATACGCAGTACCTGAATGAAGCCAAACAAATTATCGATCGGTCTCGCTCCCTACAGAAAGAGGAGTTTGAGCCCTTTCTCATTCAAGCGAAAGAGAAGTATGCCGAAGGTGACTACAATGCCAGTAGAGATCTTTGCGAAGAGATGACTAAGAGGGATGCCAATTTTGAAGAGGCCAAGGAATGCGTCTTTAAAGCAAAAAAACAGCTCAACCGTTTAGCCAAAGAGGCCTACACCCATGGTTATATTTTAGAGAGTATGAATCGAATTGAAGAGGCCAAACAGTACTGGAACCGCGCGAAAAATTACGTACGTAAAGGGGATGACTACTTCGATAAAGTGAATAAGAAACTCGACTACTACCAGTAAACTGCCGACTAGGTATTCTTACAGGAGCATGAGATTTCTTCGATGAAGACCTTGCTTGTGGCTGTGGTCTCATAAATGCGAACCCGAACGTCCTCCCCGTCTCCGCAATGACGGAGGTTTTCAAACCGGTATTCTTTCTTAGGCTTCGATCTGGGCTCAACGCTTAGGGCGAGCTCTTCTGGAACAATCGCCTCAGACCTGCGATTCATCGAGTAGGTCCAACTATCTTTGGCCACTTCAACGCGGTCTCGATTTACGATCAATTTGACCTTCCCCGTTTGAGGAATGGTGAGCTCAATGTGAGTTTCTTTAGTGGAACACTGAAGTAAGTCTTCGGCGACAGCGGTTGTAGCTAAAAAAAGGACCCCTAAAAATCCAATGAACCTAAACACGCCTAAACCCCCGATGTCCTTGAAAAGAGATGAAAAATGACCTTTTGCGTTATTTAAGTCAAAAGAAAAGTGAATTCCATTGGAAATCGCCATGGCTCAAGATACGACTCCCGCATGCCCGTTCTTAGCGGCCTTCTCAAACGCGTCCCCTTTTGGCTCTTCCTGAGTTTCTTTTCCGTCTACTTACTCACCTCGTCTGGGGGATTTGAATCGGGTGATGCCCTGGCCCGATACGAAACCGCCAAATCTCTAGTTGCCGGAAACGGTGGTGCCCTTCCCGAAGGGATTCCATTGAACAGTGCCGTAACTGGCCGAAACGGGAAAAGATTTAGCTGC
>JAYVQZ010000450.1:0-16570 GCA_043776735.1 Deltaproteobacteria bacterium
GCCGGTAGCAATTTTCCCGCCTTATCCCCTAAGTACGAACAGATTGCCGATGACTCAAAGAGAACGACCTTACCATCTTGAATCGTTGGTACTCTTCCAAAGGGATTTAGTGCGAGAAACTCAGCTTTTTTGTGGTCGCCCAATGGGGCGCTCATTACTTTTCTTTGGTAAGGGATTCCAAGCTCTTCTAGCGTCCAGATCGTGCGGATGTCGCGAACCAAACCTTTTAATTGCGGTAAAAAGGCCCCTAGCCCGTAAACAATAATCATAAATCCCCCCGGTGAGTTACCCAAAACCGTTAGGGAGATTTCCCCGGAATTTCTTAGCCTGTCAACTTTCCTGCGTGATGGAGTTTAGTTCGAAGCGTGGCTCTGGGCCCACTCGTCACCATCGTGGTGATTAGGGAAGCGGCAGACAAAGGCAGCGCCCGGCTGAGGAGGCGAGCTCTCCACCCAAACCGTTCCGCCGTGCCGTTGCATGATGTGTTTTACGATGGCAAGTCCAAGCCCGGTGCCGCCTTGATCGCGCGATCGGGCTTTGTCCATACGATAAAAGCGTTCAAACAATCGAGCTTGATGCTCCAACTGAATCGGTGGTCCATCATTTTTCACTTTGAGCAGCACGTCGGGACCGTCATTTTCCCACTCCACAACAATATGTCCGCCCGCTGGCGTATATTTGTGCGAGTTCGTCAGCAAATTCACCAAAACCTGTTCAGCGCGGTGAGCGTCGGCGACCACTGACGCAGCTGAGTAAAAAGCCTGAACCTTCTGTCCCTTCTCTTCGAACTGACTTTCCAACTGCTGTAACACTCTCTGGGTTAGGTCCTCGGTATTGAGCGTGTCCTTCTGAATGAATCCAGCAGACTCAATCGAAGAAAGATCCAGTAGGTCATTCATCAGTGCCATCAGACGATCACTATTACGAGCAATGCTGTAGAGATAATCCAATGTGGGGCCACCCACTTTTTTGAAATCTTCAATCAGCGTGTCGGCAAAGCCTTTAATAACCGTCAATGGAGTCCTTAATTCATGAGACACATTGGCGACAAAATCGATACGCATTTGCTCAGCACTCTTGAGCTCCGTAACGTCATGGAAGATGCCAACCGCACCATAGATGATACCGTCCTGTCGACGTAATGGAGCAACAGAAAGTGAAAGATAACGGCGGATGTTTCCTTCCTGATCTAGCGGAATTACCTTCGTGGTTCCCGCCTTTCCCTCTTCAAGAGCCGAGTGGAATGCCTGTAGAATTTCCGGGTCTCGAAAAATCCCCCAAACTTTAAGCCCTTTGCCTCTTAACCCAACCCCGCCAAACAGCACTTCAAAGCGGCTGTTGTAGAACATGGGAGTTCCTTCCGGATCCACGGCCAGGATGGCATCCGAGATAGAGGCCATGATGGTCTCAAGCTCCACCTGCTCCCTGGATAAACTCTGAGTCCTAGCAAAAAACTCTCGACGGATATCATCGATGTGGGACTCCAACTCGCCCCACTCATCTGACATCTCCTTACGAAGATCGTCATTGGTCAGAATCGCCCCTTGCGGCTGAAGTACGCTCTGCGCTTTGACCAGCATTCTTCCCAAAGGAAATACCAACTGACGCGCCGACCAGAGAGCCAAAAGCACCAAACAGAAGATGGTGAGCATCACGATAAATATCTGTGTCGCATCGAAAAGACCAAAAGTTCCCGCAACTCGGTCGATCGGGAGTCGAATTCCCAATATGAGATTTTTATGTGGCGGCCAATAGAGGGCGTAAAAGGAATCGTCTCCTAAACGAGAAATAAAATTCTTACCGAGGTTGCGCTGCTGGCGAAGTTTAAGCCATTCTTCTCGTTCCCCGTCGACCCATTTATCTGAGGAGGCACATTTGACTTGCCCGCTCAAATCCAACAAAAAAAGATCCAGGCCGATATCTTTCCCCGTTTTTCGACACCAGTCGTCAGGGATCTCGTTACTCAGTGTCCCTTCCATGGCTCGAAAAAGACGTTGGGTTTGCCCGTCAGAATTCGTGAAGAGCCGATGTCTAAAAAAAATTCGAGAGGAAAGGATCGAACCGGCAACTGCGGCAAGCACGATGAAGCACTGAAGCGCTAGGATTCTATAAAAAATTCGCCACGGAAAAGGGCGACCGAGAGAAGTGTTCGGCATTCTGAGTTCAATTTACCTTAATGCGGTAGCCGACACCACGGATCGTTTCAACTAGATCGGCACAATCACCCAACTTTTTGCGAAGGCCAAAAATATGGGTATCTACAGCCCGATCCACAACGGTGACACCTTCCCCCTGGACCATGTCAATGAGCATTTCCCGAGTGAGCACCCTGCCCTGGCTCTTCATTAACGAGACAAGAAGCTTAAACTCCGAGGGGGTGAGGTTCACCTCTTTATCCATACAACTCACTTTGTAGGAGTCCAAATTCACCGTGACGTTAGCCACCGTCATTTGATTTTTATCTGTGGGAACCGACTGAGTGGCACGTCGAAGCAGGGCGCGGATCCGTGCTAAGAAGATGGGGATCTCAAAGGGCTTGGTGAGATAATCATCAGCACCCATCTCAAGCCCCAAAACAATGTCTGAGGTATGAGCTCGAGCGGTGACCATCAAAATCGGCAACCCTTCATGCCCTTCTCGTTTGGCGCCGCGCAGACGTTTACAGACTTCAAGGCCGGACAAACCGGGCAACATCCAGTCCAAAACCAGAAGCTGAAACCCTCCGCTTTCAATTCTTCGAAGCGCTTCTTCGCCATTCTCTACGGCAGTAACTTCATGCCCTTCACGCTTTAAGTGAAGCGCCATTAAATCGGAAATATCTCGTTCGTCTTCGACAACTAGGACTTTGGCTGTCTCTTCCATGTTACTTCCCCCCCTTGGTCGACCCGTGCCGCACGTCTTCGCCAGACGCCATAAAGATGACATCTTCTGCGATATTTGTAGCGTGGTCGCCGATGCGTTCCAGATTCTTTGCCATTAGGATTAAATTCAAACCTTGCGTGATGGCAGCTTTATCGTTTTTCATCACTTCAATCGTGGAGTCGACAATCCCACGTTTTAATCCATCTACGGTATCATCGCGAAGGAGCACTTCCCGCGCTTTCACCTGATCGGTGCGAATAAACGCATCAAGGACTTCACTCACCATGAGCCGAGTTTCATTGGCCATCACACTAAGATCTTTCAGATCAAAAAGAGGCTCGCCCTGGAGAAAGTACTCCGTATTATTTGCGATATTCACCGTAAGATCAGCCATTCTCTCTAAATCACTGTTAATTTTTATGATGGCTACAATCTTGCGCAAATCCGCCGCCATCGGCTGTTGGAGTGCCAAAAGTTTAAAGCTCTGATCGTCAACAAGCAGGTGAGCTTGATTCACCTTTTGTTCGACGGCATAGACCTCTTTAATCTTGGCAATGGATCGCTTCTGCCACCCTTGAGTAGCCGCCTCGATCGCATGTTCCACGTAACCTGCCATGGTCAGCAGTTCCCGTGAAAGTTGTCCTAGACCAATATCAATGTTTCTCTGCATTCGGTTCAGCCAAACTTACCGGTAATATACCGTTCGGTCCGTTCTTCTTTTGGGACCGTAAATACGGTCGAAGTATCGCCGAACTCAACCAATTCACCCAAGAGAAAAAAAGCAGTTTTGTCAGAAATTCTAGCCGCTTGTTGCATGTTGTGGGTCACGATGACGATCGTGACCTCTTTTTTCAGCTCCAAGATAAGCTCCTCTATCTTCGCCGTTGAAATCGGATCGAGGGCGCTGGTGGGCTCATCCATTAAAAGTATGGGCGGCTCGACGGCTAGCGCCCTGGCAATGCACAGACGTTGCTGCTGTCCACCCGAGAGACTTGTCCCCGGAGCGTCCAGCTTGTCTTTCACTTCATCCCATAACGCAGCATGTCTTAAGCTTTTCTCAACGACTTCGCGTAGCAGACTACGCCGTTTAATCCCAGCAAGTCTGAGCCCTGCGGCCACATTGTCAAAAACGCTGAGCGACGGGAACGGGTTCGCTTTTTGGAAAACCATTCCGATCTTTCGGCGAATCACTACCGGATCTACCCCGGTCCCATAAATATCCATCCCACTTAAAAAAACGCCGCCAGTGGCCCGAGCCCCATCGACCTCTTCGTGCAAACGGTTCAAGCAGCGAATAAAGGTAGATTTGCCGCAACCGCTGGGACCGATCAAGGCGGTGACTGTATGCGAATAGGCATCCAGAGAAACGCTTTTTACGGCGTGAAAGTCTCCAAAATAGGCATTGAGATTATCAACCTGAAGAATTGCAGTGGTCGCCATGGCGTTCTATTCCCTTGCCAACGAACTTCCCCGCATGAGGAAACGACTAAAAAGATTCATCGCAAAAACCACCCCAACGAGTACCAAGGCACCAGCCCAAGCCATTCGGTGCCATTCCTCGTAGGGAGAGATGGCGTAGGTATAAATTTGTACGGGAAGTGAGGCGATGGGTTGATCGAGTCCTCGCTGCCAAAACTGATTGCCCAAGGCAGTAAATAATAGCGGCGCCGTCTCGCCAGCGACTCGGGCAACTGCAAGAATCACTCCGGTCGTGATTCCCCCAAGAGCCCCTCGCAAGACTAAAAATAAAATCACTTTCCAACGAGGCAACCCCAGAGCCAAGCCTGCCTCGCGTATGTGATTGGGCACCAGCCGCAAAAGTTCTTCGGTGGTCCGGGCGACAGTGGGAATCATTAGAATACCCAACGCCAAGGCTCCGGCCAACGCGGAGAAGCGTTTCATGGGAATTACGATAAGCGCGTAGACAAAAAGACCAACTACGATCGAAGGAATGCTACCCAAAAGGTCAGTGGCAAAACGAATTACCGTGCCAAGCTTTCCCTTTCCAAACTCAGAAAGGTAGATACCAATGAGTCCACCCCAAATAATTCCAATGGTAGAGGCTAAGCCGACAAGAATCAGGGTGCCGACCAGCGCATTGGCCATGCCACCTCCCAATTCCCCAACCGGTTTGGGAAGCTCTGTGAAGAAGGACCAACTTAGTGCCGGGGCGCCTTTTTGGATCACGTAGGCCATTACACTGCCTAATGGAAGAACTGCAACCGCCACCGCACAGCCTAAAAGCACGCGCATAAAAAAATCGACAACTTTTCTCCGTCGGTATCCTTGAGAAAGGTAACGGTGGAGGCTTCCCGACTTCATCGCGAACCTGCTCGTCGCTTAATGTTGAGAACGATGAGTACTCTGGCAATGGCATTCATGAAAAAGGTGACAAAAAAGAGGACCAACCCCACTTCGATTAGAGCGGACAGGTGGAGTTCGGTAACGGCTTCGGCATATTCATTGGCAAGAACACTCGCCATGGTTTGCCCCGGAGCAAAAAGCGAGGCAGCGATTTCAGAGCGGTTTCCGATCACCATCGTCACGGCCATCGTTTCCCCAACGGCTCGACCCAACCCCAACAGCGAAGCTCCGAAAAGGCCAGAGGTCGATGAGCGAAGCACTGAAATAACCATGGTCTCCCAACGGGTGGCCCCCAAGGCTAAGGCCGCTTCACGCTGCGATCTGGGGATGGCACGAAACACCTCGCGAGAAAGCGAAGAGATCGTAGGAATCACCATAATGGCCAGAATAATTCCGGCCGTCATCATTCCCACTCCATAAGCCGGCCCCTGAAAAAGGGGAAGAAAACCCAAATTTTCTTTCAACCACGGCATGACACTCGTGCGAAGGATCGGGGCAAGAACAAAAATTCCCCAAAGGCCGTACACCACGCTTGGAATGGCGGCGAGCATCTCCACGAGAAAACCTGCCGATCTTCCCAACCATCGAGGTGCCAGTTCATTGAGGAAGAGGGCAACGCCTATGCTGATGGGAACTGCAATCATCATGGCCAGCACCGAGGAGACCACGGTGCCGTAGATCATCGGCATGGCTCCATAAATTTCGCGAACCGGGTCCCATGCCGAGGTCCACAAAAAAGCGAAACCAAAATGTTTAATCGAGGGGATGGCTCCCTTTAACAAGAAGAATGCAATAAAGAGAAGCAAGACCAGCAACAACACGGCGCTGGTGGTCACGATACGGCGAAAACGACGGTCTCCTTTATGCAGATCCGTTTTTTGAGTTTTCTTTTCGGTTCGTGCCATAGAGGAGAGGCTTGATTGTAACCACGAGCCTTGATGATCCCAACTAACTTCCATCGTCGACCCCGATATTACCCGCGCTGGCCGCTGTTATTGGCTGCGAGGGCCCTGTTGCAAGTGCCTTTCGCCAGGCTCTGTTATTCCCTGGCTGAGGTCCCCGGAGCGCGGTGCGCTCCGAGGGTCCGAAATTAGAGTGCTTTTTTGACTTCGATAGTATCGATAGTCGCCTGAACCTTCTTCACCATGGCTTTGGGAAGAGGGGCGTAGTGGAGAGCTCCCGCCATAGACTGACCAGTAGTGGTGGCCCATTTGAGAAACTTCACGATCTTTGAACCCTTTTCCACGTCGCCCATATTCTTCCAAACCAGGAGGTAGGTGAATGCGGAAAGAGGGTACGATTTTTTCCCATCGGCGTTGGTAATGGAGACGCGGTAATCAGCCGGCATCGTCTTTAAGAAGCCTTCGGCCGAGGCAGCCACCGATTCCATCGTGGGCTCAACAAATTCCCCCGCCTTATTCTGGACCGAGGCGTAGGAGAGGCTGTTGGTCTTAGCAAAGATAAGCTCCACATACCCAATGCTGCCGGGGGTCTGTTTGACCAATCCAGATACGCCTTCGTTTCCTTTTCCACCAAGGCCCACGGGCCAGTTGATTGCCGTTCCTGTGCCGGCTTTTGCTTTCCAGTCCAGACTAACTTTAGAAAGGTAGTCGGTAAAGATATTGGTCGTTCCCGATCCGTCAGAACGATGCACCACCAAAATGTCTCCCGTTAGTTTCTTTCCAGGATTTAATTTTGCAATCCGGGCATCATCCCATTTCGTCAATTTGCCTAGGAAAATATCGGCGATGACATCGCCACTAAGTTTTAAACCTTGGCCCGCTTCAGTTAGGTGGTACGTCAACACTACGGCACCCATAACTGTAGGAACGTGAAGGATAGGCGAAGTCGCCTTCTTCAATTGCTCGTCCGTCATCGGAGCGTCCGTGGCTCCAAAATCTACGGTCTTCTCGGTGAACTGGCGAATGCCTCCCCCACTTCCAATCGACTGATAATTAAATTGAACGTCAGATTCTACTTTTTGGTATTCCGAAAACCATTTCGAATAAAGGGGATAGGGAAAAGTGGCGCCAGCGCCATTTACCAAAATTGACGCCAGGGAGAACCCTGACAACAACAACAACAAAGACATCGCAGCAAGCTTCATAAACTCTCTCCTTAAGATAGGAATGCAGGGAGGATTTATCCTAGCCGATACCCGTCGTCTGTTAGGAAAGGGTTAGGGCTGATAACCGGACTAAAACACCATCATTTTCAGCACTTAAATGAAGAAGCCAGCCGGGCATGAACCCCAAATGACATGATGCCCCATGGGACCAGGGGGTATTAAGCGCTCTTTATTTAGAGAAGTTCTCAATCAAGCGATCGATTACCCAGGTGGGATCGTCTACTGGCAGCTCGTGGCCGGCCGTGGGGTGGCTTTCCAGCGGAGCCCCATAACGATTGGCCAGGCGTTCGGAGCAGACGGGATTGCAGAGTCGGTCCTCAAGACTTCGAAGAAATAGCAGTTCCGCCTTTGGTTTTTTACTAGGAGCGCGAAACGCCGCTGCCGCAAGAAGTTGGGCCAACGAGTTTCGGATTGAGATTGGACATTCCTTTTCATAACTGGCGCGCAGGGCGATTTCTTCTCTGCCCACAGATCGGGCGTTGGTCATTTCCGCGATGGCCCGTTCTCTCTTTACCAAATTTTTGATCTGCGCGATTTTTAGAACTTGGGCCATCGCCCACGGCCTGAGTCGCTCCCAGGGGAAGCAAAGGCCAAACGCGCTACTGTTGATCACAATAGCCGCTTTAAAATCTTTGGGATGATGAGCGATCCAATCGAGCGTGATCATTCCCCCAAGCGAGATCCCTAAAATCACATCGTCATTTTGCGGTTTTCCCAGCGCCAACCAGCGATGCCGTATGTCCCTTCGTATCCCCGACATTGTCCAGGGGCATTTTCCTAAATACTCGGTCCCGGCGCCCGGCAAATCTAGGAGGACAATCTCATCTTTAGGAAACGCTTTCTTAAGTTTTTTAGAAAAGTCTCCCCAATGACGATTCTCGCGTGCCAATCCGCGAAGTAAAAGCCAACGTCGTGGCGTTGCCCGTTTATTTGCCATACCAAAGCTCCAATGCGTGACGACGAAATTTGTCTCTCTCGTCCTGGGTGACGTCAGCCCACGAGTTCGGCGCGGTTACCGCCCGTTGTAAAAAACTAAAAAAGAGAATGTGCCTTCGCAACGTTCTTGCCAAGCGGTGGGGTGCCAGCGGATTAAATGCCCCTCGGATAGAAAACACCTGACGCAGGTTCTTTTTTACCCAATTCCACGATCCGAGCTCCAATGTGAGAGGAAGAAAAAGGGTGTCTGGCTCCGTTTTCTTATGTTCATCGTAGAGAAAATCCCACAGATCGCCATGCGTTCGATATTGAACGGATTGCGGCTCAATCCGGTAAATGTGATGAGGATAGGTGCGATCGAGCAGAAGTTTTAATCGAAATATTTCAGCAACGGACGCAAAGGGACGTTTGGTCTTGGCATATGGAAACCAAAGCCGGTCAAGCGCCCCAAAACCAGAATGCACATCAACAGAGATGGCAACTTTAGACGGATAGACTTGGCTGCGGACCCAGTCGCAAAGCGCCTGCGCCTCTGGTTCCATCGGTGCCCCTTCGACACCCCGGTACCAAGGAAGCTTTGGTGAGATGCGATGGCCACTGGCGATAAACAGAGGACTAATCTTATCGGCATGCGTCGGACTGTTTCGCATCAGATCTACGCCGTTGGCATTGGAACGCTGATGAAGGTACATGCCAGTGGGATTTACCAACGGCACAAAAAGAAGACGGCTCTTTTTTAGGCTGTCTCGAAAAGTCACATCCCATTCCATCAATTCAATGACGGTACTGAGGTAGGCTAAAACCACGTGAGTGCCAATCCGCTCAAGACCGTGAACGCCCCCAAAGAGAGCCACCACAGGAGCCTTGGGATCTTCCGATCCAAAAGAAATGGAATGAATGGGAAAAGTGTAACCCGCCGCGCTAACCGTGGTCAGCGTTTCGACTCGGGCCATCGTCCGTGCCTTTTCAAGCAACTTTTCAAGCTCGAACATTTCAGGCAGGCGCGCGTTTACAAAGTTCAATTTGGAGGGTTCATCGCTGGAAGGCATCTATATATAATGCCGCAATTGTCAGGAGGAAAGATAGCGGCGCTCGAAAGCCGCGTTCATCGCGGAGAAGTCGAGGACCGTTAGGAAGTCAATACAACGAAAGGAGCGATCCAGGGCCGGAAGCCCGACAATCTTTGCCCCAGCCCGCAAATAAGAGCCCAATAGAGGGGGAATCATTTCGCGAACGCCAGCGTCAGCCTCCATCCCTTCGCTAGGGCGCAAAACCTCAGGCATTTGAAAGGCCGGCAACGGAAAGACGCCGGCCTTTTCATCAAAACGACTTTCCGCTTTAAAGAATTCCACAAGACGGCTTGCAAGCCGGGGATCGGTCGTCTTTACACTGGCACACCCAAACAGATAACGAGCCCCCACGGCACTAGCGTACGCAGCAATGCCTTTCCAAAGTAAGCCGATGGCCGCACTGCTCCGATAGTCGGCACGGATACACGCACGACTTAACTCTAGTTTTCCCCCAAGGCGCTGGAGAAAGGGGGAAAGTTCGAATTCCGACTGAGAATAAAAGTTGCTAGAAAAGCAACTGGAAATGAGACGGTAAGTTCCAATCAACGCGCCGTTCTTTTGATCGATCACCATCAGGTGATCGGCCAGGGGATCCCAGCGATCCACATCCAAGCCAAGGGGGAATTCGAGGTTCAGCCCCTCTCGCAAAAAAACTTCGTACCGAAGGCGCAAGACGCTTTCGACCTCTTTCCAATTGTCGGCCGTCTTAATAAGAAAATTTCCCTTTACCAACGAAAGACTGACCTTAGGGGAAAAGTTTCTTAAGGGTAGTGCGGCAAAGGCATAGTTAGTGTAGTGGCCAAGGATAGCTTTAAAGGGCCTTTGGCTTTGCATAGATTGATCGTAACTGTCATCCATAGGAAGTATTTTAAGGTTATGTTGGGATTTGGTTAGCCCACAATAAAAAAGTAGTTCCTAATTTTTGCTATCAAGTTGAGACCCACGAGGCTAACTTGGCTTAGGAGCTGGGGCAATGGCGTTTCGTATAGCCATATTAGATTTAGGAACGAACTCCGTTCGTTTCGACATTCATGAGATCAGCAATAAACGTGCTCCTCGCCTAATACACCGCGAAAAATTTATGGTCCGCTTAGGCGAAGGCCTCTTTGAGAAGGCCAGACTCGATTCGCGTGCCATCAAACGGACGCTGGAAGCCTTAGATAATTTCAAAAAAAGAGCCGATGAGCTCTCCGTGGACAAATGGGTGGCCTTTGGAACTAGTGCGTTACGCGAGGCACGAGACCGCGATCGTCTTATTAAGCCCGCGAAACAGAAACATGGCATTATCATTGAGGTCATCTCGGGCCAAGAAGAGGCCAAGCTCATCGCCCAGGGAATTCTTGCCAACGAAAAGACACTCAAAGGAAATTTTGCTTTTGTGGACATCGGTGGCGGGAGTATGGAAGTCAGCTTATGCAGGGATCGAAAGATTACCTATAGTAAGAGTTTTCCGCTTGGCGCGGCGCGAATGCAGCAGGTTTTTCTTAAGACCATCCCTCCGGACCACGAGGGAAAGAGCTCTCCCGTTCGACGGCTTAAAAAAGAGGCTCGTCACTTACTTGAGCAAGAGGCCGATCATTTTGAGAACGGCGCAGCGGATGTCATCTACGGATCGAGTGGCACCGTCCGCGCCTTAGCGCGCCTGTGCCGCAAGGCCAATGGGCTGGAAAAGATTGAACTGTCCGTTCTAAAGAAGCTCAATAAAAAAATGCTTCCGTTGACACCGCCAGAGCTACTCAGCCTCCCCGGAATGGAACCCAGGCGTAGCGACCTTATTGTCGCTGGCGGCCTCGTGTTTGAAGAGGCCATGAAAGCCATTGGGGCTCCGGTGGCTTACTTTACTGACTATTCTCTGCGAGACGGTATTTTTCATCGCGAAATCCAGCGCCTTGAGCTGGAGCACCGTCGCCCCACAGAGGTCGATCTCGACCCGCTCTTCCATCATGCCGCACGCTTGGGAGAGACCACCGCAGAATTGAAATCACTCGTCCATTTAGGCGAACAACTTTTTTTAAGACTGCAGTCAGTCCACCGCCTTTCTGAAAAGTGGATGACCTATCTTAAGCTTGCCCTCCTCTACCGATCGGCGGGAAAGATCATTTCACCGCTGGAAACGGAACGACATACGGCTTACATCGTACGCAATACAGACCTCCCGTTGTATGAAGGTTGGGAGGTAGAGTTTGTGGCTCAACTTTGCCTGCACCGCAGGGCAAAGAGAGTAAACGCACGATCGCTGATGGCGTTGGACCCTATTGCCAAGGCAGCGTTTCCCAAAGTATTGGCTCTCTTTCAAGTTTCTGATGCGCTTCACCCCCATGGGGTACGACACAAGACGGTCTTAAGAGTCCGAATCGATCCCAAGAGCTTATTGCTAAAAGTTCCACGAGGGAAAAATGCAGAGCTTTCTTTGATGCGACTCCAACAAAGCAAATCTTTTTTTGAAAAGACCTTCGGAAAATCCCTGCAAGCCAGCGCGCTTTAGAAATAAGAAAAGCCCACTCTTTCTCTCTCCGTGAGTCCGGGTGGAGAAAGAGTGGGCCTTATTTATGGGACATAAGCTTTAGATTTTAAGGTCCAGCGTCGCCTTATCAATAGCGGCGGCACAACCGTCACTCGTTAGAAGCGCTTCCCAAGCGGCAATCTCCTGTTCGCTCATGTTACCAAAGTTAGGTTTTGGAGGACGCGGTCCCTCTCCTGGAGGAGGTGGTTGATTTTCCTCTGTCTGAGAACTGTTGTCCTGCTGATGTGGTTGCCCGTCAGATTTCCGTTCTGATTTTTTGTCACCACGGCCATCACCGCGACCGTTTCCTTTGCCTTTCGCCGGAGGAGGTGGAACACAAGCCTTATGGACCGTGCGATCGGTCTCTTTCAAAAAATTCCAGTCATCGGCATGAAGTTTCGCACAGGCCTCAACTTTGGATTTATCCGCCTCTAGTTCGGTGCGGTACTTCTCGTGAACCGTCTGTGCAGCGGCCTTTTTTTCCTCGTCAGAAAGGGACGTCACGTCATGGATGGCGTCGAGCTCATCCTTCACCTTCTCTTGAAGCGTGCTATCTCTTGGGCAGAGGGTTTCGCGGGCGTCTTTGACTGCCTTCTCAAGGGATTGAACTTTTTCAAAAACCGCGGCGGCATTAGCGCTTAAAGGGGTCGACGAGGAGGTCGAACTCGTATTTTGAAGTGCCGCAGTATTTTGGGCTAAACAACCAGGGAGCAGGAAGGCCGCCCCCAATCCCATCATCGATAAGTAACGCCGCTTCATAAACCGAACCTCCGTTAAAAGGTCACAATGACCTCTTGGCAGTAATACGAGCCACCCCCACAAAGGTTTCGGTCGATTTTATCGGGTGTATCTATTTGAATTTACTTATTAATTAGACCATCAGGCTAGCCTTGGACTAGCTTCCATTTCTTTTTCTCGGAGATTTCAAAAGTGAGCCAAGCGCCCTTTTTAAGCGGCAGGGCTTGCTGAACCGTTTTGTCGGCGAACGAGGGAATCCAATCGCCATGCGAACTGGCGACAACCAGAGGAGCTTCTTCCGCTTCTCTCCAGGCTTGAAAGAGCGAAACTCGGTCTTCCAGGTCTGAAAAAGACTCCCCCTCAGACTGCTCGTCTAAAAGGGCTTCCACTTCGACAGGCGTGGCAATTTTGTGCGATAGCGGTTCAAGAGTTTGCAGACAACGCTTCTTTGGGCTGCTTAACAGAAGGGCGGTTTTACTTCCGTAGGTCTCAAGAAAGTGATCCCGAAATGCCTTAGCCTGGTCTCTGCCTTTTTCACTTAAGCCATTGTCCCGACTGCGACCCATGTCCGTATCCCGATGGGCGTGCCGAACGAGGATAAAAATTCGTTTAGCCATGGAGTAGCGGAGTCCCCTCGTATTTTCCAAGCGCAAGACCTTCAAAAACTGACTGCGACCGAATGGAAGCTTTGCCTTTTCTTGCGGCCAATCGCTTCCAAGTTCCTTGAGGCGTCAGCTCCCGAGCTTTTGAATTGTCCGAAAGGTAGGTGGGAATCACAATATCGCGAATGAACGAGAAAATGCGGGGATCCAGGATAGGAAAGGCAATCTCCAAGCGCGAAAAGAAATTACGCGGCATCCAATCGGCACTGGAGAGGTACATCGCCTTCTCGTTTTCAAAATAGTAGATCCGGCTATGCTCTAAAAAACGGTCTACCACACTAATCACGCGGATATTTTCAGAGAGGCCTGGCACGCCAGGAACCAAA
Source organism: Deltaproteobacteria bacterium (assembly GCA_043776735.1). Classification (GTDB taxonomy): domain Bacteria; phylum Bdellovibrionota; class FAC87; order UBA2466; family UBA2466; genus JBGSST01. The sequence continues at coordinate 13,590 of JAYVQZ010000450.1, forward strand.
GAGCACGCACCACGAACAATAAGTTCCACAGGAACGCCGGCATTTGATGCCTCGTAAAGAGCTTCCACAACGCCTTCATCCACAAGGGCATTTACCTTGGCGACAATGCGGGTCTTTTCCCCGCGACGAGACGCTTCCGTCTCTGCACGAATGTGATTTAACAGCCTACGATGCAATCTTGTTGGTGCCGAAACCAGTTTCTTAAAACGACTGGGAACTTGCCCTAAAAAAGCACAGTCAAAAAAGTGCCGCGCGTCAGCTCCGATCTCTTGATTGGAGGTAATGATTGCCATGTCGGTATAACTGCGCGCAGTGGCCGCATTATAATTTCCGGTGGAAAGGTGGGTATACCAGCGAAGTATTCCCTCCTCTCGTCGTGAGATCAGTGTGATCTTGGCGTGGAGCTTCAATTTCCCAAATCCAAAGGAAACTTCAATGCCAAGCTTTCGCAGTTCATCGGCGAGTCGCAAGTTATTGAACTCATCAAAACGAGCGCGCAACTCAATAATGACTCTAACTTTTTTTACCTTTGCTGCGTCTCTAAGGGCTTCAATGACCGCGGACTCTCTGTCCATACGGTAGATAGTCATCTCTATCGTCTCAACCAGCGGATCTTCCGTCGCCCGCCGAATCAAAGAGATGTACGCATCGAAAGTGTCGTAAGGATGGTGAAGCAAAAAGTCTTGCTGCTTTAGTGATGCAAACAGCGTTTCTGAGGAGCCAAATTCCGCCGGAACCTGGGGGGTCATGCTCGAATAGCGCAAGTTCTGCGACTCATTGAGCATCTCCGGTGCCTGGTGGTTGTAGAGCGACCAAAGCCCTTGAAGACAAAGCGTGGACGGCGCTGGCAGAAGCTGTCCAGTAGAAATACGCAACGAAATGGAGACAGCCTCTAAAAGTTCAGCTGTCACTTCACCGCTATATTGCACACGGACGGGAACACCCTTTTCTCTGGTGCCAAGCCCGCGCTTCACCACGTCGGGGACTGAGGACGGATCGGCATCTCCGATGTCGGCAGTAAAATCGGCATCCCGAGTCATGCGCATCAGTGCCGGTTGGCTTTTCAAACCGAAAGTCGGGCCTAAAAAGTTCACCAGTAGATCATCTAAAAAGAAAAAGAAGAGGCGCCCGGATTCGTCACGGGAATGGTACATCTGGGGCAACGTGCGGGAGATGCGAAACCAAAGCCCTTCTGGAAAAATGGCCGCAGTCTTTAAATTTTCTAGGAGTCCTAACTTTCCCATTTCAAAAGTTTCCGGGGCGGAAAGTTTAGTCAAAACCTGGGACTCAAAAACCTTTTTTCCAAGCAAAAACGCCTCAGCGGAAGCGGCGGAATTTCGCACCACTTCCACGCCGGCATCAGCAAGCTCAGCCACGAGATGATCGAGAACCTCAGTCTGTTTCACACCAAATTTGGCCACACTTTCCAGAAGCGAATCGTGAATGACCAAAAGTCGTTTCCCGATGATCATGTCCGAAGATTTTTTCTTGGAGGCGTTCTTGAGGTTCTTGGCCAGAGCGGCAAACCGAATCATAAAAAATTCATCAAGATTGGTGGCTGTGATAGCCAGGAACTTTACTCTCTCAAGAAGAGGGTTCTTGCTGATATCTCGAGCCTCGTCCAACACGCGCTCATTAAATTGCAGCCAGCTAATATCCCTGTGGATAAGGGGACGCCCAGGCGTTATCAAAAGCGAGGGCAATGTGGGTAAGACTCGATACTGCTGCATTGTGCCAGCGTTATGCCATAGTTTTAAAATATCGGCTAGATAGCGGTTTTTGGCGTTGCTATTTTTTCGAAAAACGGCGGGGTTAGAGCGACGGGTAACCCCCTGGATTTTTTTGACTTTCTTCGATAACTTTTCGAAAAACGGCACCCGAGGGACGAATTGTTCGTTTTTGGTTAGCGTAGTCCACCTCCACCAAACCGAACCGAGGCTCAAAACCCTTCACCCATTCAAAGTTATCCATTAGCGACCAATGGACATACCCCTCAACGGGAACCCCCCGACTTCTGGCATGTGCGATCGCTTTAACATGTTGGGTAATGTACTCCCCGCGTAGCTGATCTTTGGCATCGGCGATTCCATTTTCCGTGACGTAAAGGGGAAGGCCGTAGCGCGACATGTCCCCCAAGAGGTCCTCTAACCCCTTAGGATGAACCGCCCATCCCAGGTCAGAAACCTTGTCGTTAGGAAGTGCCAAAACGATGCCCAAGGGAAAACGGCTAGATTTAATAAAATTGGCCCCCTCAGCTTGAGGACCCATGCAGACATAGACCTTCATGTAATAGTTCACACCCAGAAAATCGATGGTTGAGCGGCTTCGGGCTTCCCATACTTGGCGAGGAGTGGGAACCAATCCAAACGCACCAAAATGCTGTTTGCGACCGGTCAATGCGTCTGGCCAAGCAAGGTTGTAAAAACGGTGAAAGGAATTAGCCAGAAATCGCTCCACCGGATTCCACGGATGGCGCGGTAAGAACTGAATCACATTGTGAGCGATGCCAATCTTTAGCGGGTAGGAGGCGAACTTCCCCTCCCGCTTGGCCGAATATTTTTTAAGGATCTCGTAGGCATTTAAGTGTCCGCGCAACATATTTCGCGACGACTCCGCAATTAACCTAGGAGCAAAACGAGCGGGCGGCATAAAACCACCCAAGTATTGTCCAATGGTCAATGCATTGGGCTCGTTGAGGGTGCACCAAAAGGGGACGCGAGAACCAAGCCGTTCGGCTACCTTATGGGTAAATCCGCCAAACCGTCCAGCTGCTTTTTCCCAGGTAAAACCGCCTTTGTCGGCGAGCCACTTGGGAATCGTAAAATGATGGAGAGTCGCCATGGGAACCAGATCCAAGCGCTCGCATTCAGCAACCATCTCCACATACCAGTCCAACGCCGAGTGGTCCCATTTACCCTCCTCAGGCTCAATCCGAGACCATTCAATGGAAAAGCGGTAGCAATTGGAGCCGAGATCTTTGG
>JAYVQZ010000451.1:0-16527 GCA_043776735.1 Deltaproteobacteria bacterium
CGTGTCGCTCTTTTTTATACCCGATATTGCTCCGCGTTATCTTTACGCGACTGCCGGCGATGACTTTTGGCACAGGGGGCGAGGAAGTCGAATTCCCCAAGCTCAGAGAATTGCCCCAACTCAGCGAGTTGCCTAAGCTTTCGGAGGAATTCTTCCCGTCGGAACAACCGTGAATTTTGACGGTAGGGGCGGAGTGCGGTTTCAACCGGATTGTCCGAATTAGGTGAACGGCTTATCGGTGCTTTGAGCCTAGAAGAGCTCTTCGGGCCAGAGAAACTCGCCCCCATGAGTCAGTCCTAGAAAGACGATCTGAGAGATGGCATCAAGGTTTAGCGGGCCGTAGAGATGAGGGAAGAGTTCCTCGCCACCAAGGAGATTTTCGTACTTCAGCGGCGCCTTTAATCGAGCAATTTCCACTTTGAGAACGCCCAGCCCGGTCTGGCCTTTGTAATATTTTTCTGCGGTGCTCTTGAGCTGATGTTTCGAAGAAAAGTGGATGAAGCCATCTTTTTCAAAGGCATCGGGTGAGTAATCACCACGGCCCTGGACTTCTGCCCATCTTGCTTTTTCAAAAATATGGAAGAGGTGTTTTTCAGTTTTCGCCATGGGGAGAACTATACTTGAGAATGGTTCAATCGAAAAATTGAAGCCTCAACCTCGGAGTAACATTCGACAACGCCAGAAAGTTGCAAAAATGTTCCGGTTCCTTAAGCGTTGCTAAGGTCGTTGGGGTCGGATGGAGAATACTCAAATACGATCTCACCAGGGAATTCGTCCGCGTCTAAAGTCCCCATTCCAGATTGTGCAGCGAAGGAACTTGTCTCGGACGTTGAATAGTAGGGCTCTTCACACTTCAAGGTAGGGAGCGGTGCGTAAAGTAGAAAGGGCATGGTTACCATTGGTTAGGCGAATAAAAACCCCGGAACGCGCTGTTTTTTTTTGGCGCACAAGTAACTGTGGTAGCGATGGGGGAGAGCGGTGCGCTGACCGGTTCAACCGACTTCGAAAAGATGGCAGTGGTCGCGGCCGGCATGCATGGGCTCAGCGAAGCCTTCCGAGTTTCCTGAGGAAACCGTGTCTTCCCGGCTCAATTGCATCGCGTGAAGAGTCGTGGAATGACGTCGTAACGAGTGTTGCCAAGGGCTAGTAAAAGCTAATCCAGAACCGACGGTTCAATTCCAGTCGCGGCCAAATTCGAAATGAAGTGGTTCTGAAGGTGAATAATATCGACGTCGGACGCTCGTGAACCGGATACCCAACCTGATTTTCCATACCCCGTCCAGGAAAAGTAAGCAATCGCTTCCTCGGGCTCGCAGCTGTGGGCGTGCCACCGTCCACCGTCAAAGCTCACGGTGATCCCGTCCTCGTCGGAAACCTCGACGTCGAAACCGTCGGCGCTGGCCTTGCCAACGTATACAAGACCTTCTACTACAACGAGCTTAAAACCAAAGCCCTTGAGCTTTGTTTGAATTCCGTTCACGACCAAATTCCATTTGGCCATTTCCTCTTCGGTTCTCGTGCTTTGTTTGGACCAGATCAAATTCTGGACTCCCCTATGATTTCTAAATCGAACGCCGACTAAGAAGCTCAGCACTGGCCACGCAATAGAGAACGCCACTTCCATCCAGCGTGGGACAAGGGCGATCAACGATGAAGGGGCGAAAGACATCGAAGCAAAGGCGACGACACCAAAGGAAATAAAGAACAGCAAAAAAACCGCGAAACCCCTTGCGAAGGTATCTTGCTGCCTTGAGTACATGCTGCAAATCATTCCCGCTGGGATAGAATAACGAAATGAACCTCGAACCCGGTTGGGAAGTGTATTTTGGCCCAACCGGAAACAGAAACCAGTTTCTCATCGAAGTGATGAACGTAGTTCCGGACGGAAGCCATCTAGAGGTGGCCGATCACCACATCCAATCGGTACCGGATCTTTGCGAGTTCGTTCACCGTAGTCAGCCTGGGGGCTGGTTTCAAAAAGCAACGTGCACGTGGTCACCGAAACTATTGGGCGGAGGGCTACACCGCCGTCATGATCACCGATACGGCTTCATTCCGGAACCAGAAGTACCACACTCTGCAAGATCTCTCGGAGACGCTAAATTACGTGAAGATGGCGGAGGTAATTAATGGCGTGCACGGACTAGTTAGGGATTGGCACTGAATCGGATTTCGCGCATTCACCGTTGCAGGTCATTCAGATAAGGTACGCGGTTCCTTTTCAAACGGCAGGCGTGCTCGAAGCGTTTGAAAAGTAACCGCGTATCCAATCATGACTCGAAACCTTTTTTCCGGGAACCTGCAAAGAGCGACTCGATGTCATTCGAGACCATGTGGTGATCAATGGTTAAATCCTTACAAAGGACTCGTGTTCAATTCGGTTAGACGCTCTCCTGAAAGGTATATGCGCCTGTTTCATCTTTTCTCACGCGCGCGACGGCCCTACGAAAGAGGAAGCCGTAAAGGAAGGCGGCAATCGCGGCAAGCCCACCCCGCAGGTAGTCGAAAGGGTTAGTCGCTTGCATTGAGAAGAAGAAAGTAAGGCCCGTGGCGTTGGCCGCGAGTCCATTCGAAAGAAAGTAAATGGTTGTCGGAAAGGTTCCGAAGATTCCAAGTAGCGCCAGGAGGATACCAAGAACGACTTTTGTCTTTCGGTACCCTCGCAGTACGGGAATTCGCGCAACAATTTTTGCGAATCGCTCAGCCGATCGCGCTTGCGGCAATAGACTCGCGTAGACTTCGCTACGCGATTGGCCCGCCTTTAGCCTTTCCCGGGCAATTTTGGCGAGCTGTTCGTCAAACAAGGGTGGGGGCGACGACGGTTGCGGAGCGGCTGCGGTAGGCAACATTGCCTCCTTCATACCTCTCTTTTCGGTTAACCGGCGGTTTTCTAAAATTTACTAAAGGAGTGGCGTCCCCAACGAGATTCGAACTCGTGTCGCACAAGGAAAAGATTATAGCAGGTCCGAGTGGTTAGAAGGACGGGAGACCGGAAATTAGTAGGAGATAAATTGGTCGGACGGCTAAATTATTGACGCTATAACGTCATAACGTTATATTTGGAATGGAAGGTATATGAAGACCAATTCTAAGAGAGCTACTGTGTACTTCGATCCGAGGCTTTTTAAGGCAATCCAGCTTAAGGCCGTGGAGACGGAGAGTTCAATTTCCGCTATCGTGTCTAAAGCAATCCAGACATATTTGATTGAAGATGCCGAAGACCTGGCGGTGTTTAAGGAGCGAGCCAGCGAAACGGGTGTTTCCTTCGAGCAAGTCCTCAAGAAACTTAAACGTGATCGCAAAATATAACGTACTGATTAAGCGGTCGGCCCAGAAAGAATTGGAGGGCCTTCCTAAAATCTATCTCGTCCCCATTACCAAAATTATCGCTTCCTTGGCGAACCAACCGCGTCCGAGTGGATCGGAGAAACTCTCGGCCGACGATAAATATAGGATCCGTAAAGGTCCCTACCGGATCATTTATTCAATTCATGACGGAGAGCTAGTGATTTGGGTTGTCAAAATCGCCCACCGGAAAGAAGTGTACCGGTAATCTGAGCCAAAATTTCAGGTTCCGACTCCTAAACGCGTGACTATAAGCGCCCGGAAGTGTTGAAGCGATTTCCGTATTTGAAGCGCCAGCTATGGGCTGGGGAGTTGTGGTCGGACGGGTACTGTGTGCGCAGCGTGGGCGAAGGCGTGACGGCCGTGATGGATCGCCGATACATTGAATCATAGGAGGCTGTTTCGCCGCCGACACGCTCACACGTTCGGGCAGGACCTTGCAAACTTCCCAATCATTGGAATCGTCGAGACACGGTGACAATTATTGGCGTCCCCCACGTGAATACCGTAGAACCCCGATGTTCGGCATTCCCGTTAATTTGATAAACTCCAGTCCGTTCCCGGGTTACAATTTCGGCCTGGGGGAAAACAAAATGCGAAGCCTTTCATTGTCGTTGTGCGTTATAGGGACATTATTTTTAGCCTCGTGCGGAGGGGGGGGCAGTAAAGTAAATGCCCGCTTCATAAAAGGCGGAACTGCGGCAAGAACCTCCAGCGCGGCGACGGGGCCGCGTACTGGCGTCGATTGGATGCTCTCACCCGATCAGGGCAAGGTTACGTTCAACAACATCACCTTCAAAACTAACGGTGGAAGTAGTGAAAAGGTCACGTTAACCAACTGTACGGTGACTTACGACCGAAAGGCTGCAACGGGAGCCTCTCTTCTCGATTGTCCGATGACGGTTGCGCCGGGGACCTATACTCAAATGAGTATTTGTTTCTCGGCCACCGCGCAGGTTTTAATCAGCGACGCCTCGGTACCGCTGTACACCGATCCCAGCGCTACGACATTTCTTACCGCGACACCACCGGTGGGCGGAGCCGGCTTCGTGAATTACACCGCGGGGGCAACCGGCGGAGATCCCTGTTTCGGAATTCCCCTCCCTAATCCTTTGGTCGTGGCGGCATCGGGGACGGCAACGATCTCCATCATTACCGACATGACCCGGACCATTCCCGCTTCGCTCAACGGCGGCACCTATTCCTTTGTGTCAACGGTTGGCAATCGGCCGATTGAAATCGTTGGGGTGCCCGGCAGCGGAGGTAGCAGCGAGTACTACAGCGACTCGGGCTCGTTCGTTCGCAACGGCCCGACGGGCGAGAAGTTCACACGAGTGTATTACGACTCGGCGGGAAGTCCCGTGGCGGTGGGTGGACTCAGTGTGTGCAGCAATGACGGCCCCAGTTACGCCTACGCCTTCAGCCCTACGGCGGCGAATGCGCTGAGTTTTGATTCGGGCATCTATCTCGGGTTGGATTCCAGCAAGGTGCTCGCCTGGGCGATTCCCCTTACGTCGGACAAGGCGAAGGGGTCGGTTTTTACCATGCCGCGTGCAACCACACTCGGAGCGCCCTCGACGATAAATTGTCAGAGCAACGTAACACCAATACCTCCACCCACTTCGGGAGATACGTATTCCTCCGGGGCGCCGGCCATCGGCTCGACGGCTACGGCGTCGTATCATCTGTGGGTAAAATAGTTCCCCACATTCCGAACCCGAGGAACGCCAGAAGTAAAAGTCTGTCGATAAGAACTTAATTGCTGTTATGATCGTAACCGAACTGAGGAGAGCAATGATGAGAACTTACTGGAAGATCCTGCTTTGGGTGTTGCCCGTTGCGATTGTAGTGATGGTTTCGTCAGTCGTTCAAGGGTGCGGCACCACTCCTGCATCGAGTCCTACTCTCACGTTGAAAGGAGTGCCACGATGAAACGACTAATCGTCTTTCTGAGCGCCCTACTAATCGGTTCGCCCGCGTTCTCGGTAAACGCAGACTCCTCTTCCACAAAAATTACCGTGTACGGTATGTGGCTATCGACGAATGGAGATTGCAGCAGCCCGGTTCAAGTTTTCAATAACGCGTCCGCGACGTTGGTGGACATCAGCCAAAGTCCGACACTTGGCCAGGGAAAAGTGGCCGCCGGGACTTACAAATGTCTCATCCTGAAGATTGACTCCTTGGTGACCTTCACCCCCTCTGCCTCGCCTGGGGCCCCGTGCGTTGCGGGAACGCCCGTGACGATCAAATCCTGCGCAGCCACCGGCATGACCGGGTCGGCGAACACGGTGAATAGCTCTAAAGACGCCGTCACCGGAGCAACCATCAACTGCACTGGCAGTAACGCCGACACAACCGGCGGCCAGCAGGTGTATCTCTATTTATCGAGAAATTCCGCATGCAATGGAAGTCTGACGGGCGGTTGTACTTACCCAAACGTCTTTTCCCCCCCAACGACAACCGGCGATATCGTCAATGGTTGGAAGCTCGATAACGACATCGTAATGTCGGGGGATGCCACGGGCAGTTTCGTGTTCAACACCGACGGCCAAGTAGACGTCCTGGGCGGCCACTGTAACTTGGAAGGTTTCACTCTCGGTTTTCGCTGAGCGCCGACACCGCCTTTGAAAGCGAGCCGGGTGCGACTGAGTCTCCGTGGCGGTCTTTACGACACGACTTGAAGTCCCGAAGTAGGACTCGAACTCGTGTCTTTTACTTTTTCCAAACTATCGAAATTAAACGGGTTAAAACTCGCGACACGAGTTGGCGTCCCCAACGAGATTCGAACTCGTGTCTACGCCGTGAAAGGGCGTCGTCCTAGGCCTCTAGACGATGGGGACTGGAAGAGCTAAGCGCAGGACTATTGCCGCTAAGTCTCCGATTGGCAACCCAAATTCTCTCTTAACAAACGACGGATTTCTCATTGTCCGGCCCCCTTTGGGGAAGTTAGACCTTTAGGTCATCATGGGTAGAGGCCTCGGGGCCAAAAGGGGTTGTTTTGTTCCGTATCACCATTGTTCTTGCTGCTTCTTTAGTGCTTTGGCTTTCCGTTCCAAGCCACGCTTCTCACCGTTGTCCAAATGATTTGGCGTCGATGGGGGCCTTTGATGCCCTATGGACGAAAAGCGGGATAGTGGCTCGTGGTCCGTTGCCGTTAGTGGAACAACTTCAGAAGAAGCTTCCCAAAGAGCTGGGGGACATAGGCAGCCAACTTAGAAAAAGTCAGGCCTTAGTTCTTCACAAGGCCTTTGCGTCCCAAGTGAATAAGGCAACCTCACTTTCGCTTGAGCGAAAACAGGAGCTTCTCGTTAGTCTGAATAAAGCCATCGCGGAGTTTGCTGGCGGTGGGGGGCAGGGCGGGGGCTATAGCGGCAGCTCTGGCGGTGGGGGCGGCAATGACGGTCCTGGCGATATGGGCCGTGATCCCTTTCAACCAGGGCCGATCCCCGATCCGCGCATTGAAGCGGAACTGGTGGAGTATTTTCAACTGCCCAATTACCAAAAGTGCGTGGCGGAGACGGCACTGCTTCTCACCATCAGTTCGGCGGTTACCGCTGGCGGGGCTGTGATCGTGAATTGGCAGAAATATGCTCCGGCAGGAGAAAAAAACTTTTGGAAGTTTTTAAGAAAATCGTTCTGCTCAGCCGACACCTGGTTGCAGGCAAGTGGGGATCCTGAGTTTCAGCACTTAATGACCTGGAGTACCGTCATTATGACGAGCCTTGGAGCGCTCTCTTGTCTAGGCAATCAAAAGGCGGGTAGAGACGCCATTACCGCAATCAGTTTTGGAGCCTCAGTTTTTGATCAATGGCGGACTGGGAATTATTCAATCAGGCAGACGCTCCTGGATGTGTTGTGGATTCGCTACGTCAGTTTTTATAAGACTACCCGGGTACTTCACTATTCGCGCGCTTATGCTGCTTCTGGGCGGGCCCATCCGAGGTTGGTGGAGGCTGGGCTTCAGGGAATTAGCGAACTGGTTGGCGCCTTTGGTTTTCCTCTTGCTAACGGCATGTCCAAATCGCTTTGGGAACAGGGCGAAATATGGACCAAGGAAGCTCAAATGTTGTGGCTCCGCCGGGTTACTCGCTAGTCACTTTTTACTGGTTGAGTGGAATCTTTTAGGAATCACCGGTACTTAAAATTTGAGAATGTCGAACGGGTCAGCGCCAGCAGCACGACTCCATACTGCCGTAAGAAAAGCAGCATGACTCCAGGTAAGTTCTTTGGCCCCCTGCATGTGTCCGGTATGGCGATTTATTTGTTCGTGCAACGCCCCAAGTCGGGAGGAATGAAAGCGCACGCGGCGTAGGTACTGGTCCCCTTTTTCAAATAGATTCTTCACGACTGTCATGTGTTTTTCGGAGCCCTGCCTAATCACCTGATGAGGCTCAATGTTTTCAATCCCCAGCCTTCTTATGAAATCCAAATTCAAGTCATTCACTTTTATTTTTTCGACGCGACCCCACTGATTGGCTAAGGAGTAGTAATATTGCGCCATCGCCAGAGTAGACAAAAACCAGGGGTGCCCCGAAGCGTGTCCGTTGGGATCTCGCTCATGGTCATTATAGGCGTCCACCGCATACCTACCGATGGCGGGGGCCATGAGCAGGCCGTTTTCATCAAGACGATTCTGATTTATGGGATAAAGGTTATCAAATTCCCTTTCTATAAAGGGTACAGTCGCCATGATTCTATCGTCAGTAAAATGGCGAGTGTGCAGGGCCACCAAGACGGTCTCGATGTCTAGGCCACTGTGTTTGTTTTGAACGCCTTCTAAGATGTCGAGGGCGGAGACTATATACCCGCGGCTTGCTAACCAATGTCCTTTTATTTTTTCTCTGATTGCCTTAGCCGCCAGGGTGTATTTGTCGGCTTGCGTTTTGTTGGGTTCCCAAATTGCCCCATCTAACATCGCTTTCTTCTGCACGCTTCGGGTGTAAAAATGGGACCCCGCTTTCACTTCTTCCCACAGGTCATAACCAGGGCGATCCCAGTACTTTTGTGTAAATTTGAGATCGGTTTGAATGACAAGTCTAAGCGGTAAAGAGGGGTCCGCCAGAGCGCCATAGCGCCCTTCTTTGATAAGGAGATTAGAAAACCGGATCAGTGCACTGGCTCTTAGAGCCGGCCCATCGTCTTGGGGCCTTCCCCAAGGATCCTTAAATGCCGATCCGTCCACATGAAACTTGGGTTCCCCCAACCCCTCTTCTTCCGCCCGTCCGGAGGCTGTGTCTTGAAGTTGTTTATGGCGAGACAGGCGAATGTAATCGGAAATCAAATTGAAATAATAAACTCGCTCGGTTTCGTTTTTTGCGTTTTCGTACAACGATATTATTGTGTCCACCACCAGTGCGGCATCACGGACCCAAATAAAACGGTAATTGGGTTTTTCGGTCGAGGGGGAGGCGATGATAGCCCCCGGATTGGCGCCTTCGGGAGAGACATTTGCCAGCAATCGGACTAACGATTGCTGGGATTGCTCGCGGAGCCAATCGAAGTTTCCTACAGGAAACAGCAAAGAGCCTGCTACAACGATCTTAAGCGCACAAAAATTCAGCATGGTTTCCCCCCCCGGGGAAAAAAGTTCGTTTCTCAACTTTAACTAGTGCACGAGAGAGAGCGATGTTCTTAAATTCACCTCGTAAAAACCTGTAACTGCGTTCACCGTAGCGCAATGCGTTAGCTGCCTCAACGTTAAAAGTGAGACTAGATAATTTCTATTTCCGTTGCTTTCTCAGCGACGTACGTTGACGAACTTCTAGTCAGTTTGAGAAGGCAAAGGCTCCAAAATTGCATGATTGTAGGGGAATGGATTTCTCATGCGATTGGCAGCCTCAAACTACGCCGGCGGGTGTCCAAGCTTCGACAGTCACTGTCTATTTGACCATTCTTTTTACACTCTTTTTTGGGGTGGGCTGCGCCCAAAAAGTTGACAATTCCAAAGTGGAAAACCTCGTGGCCCGTTTTTCTGCCCCGGCGGAGTTTCAACCACTGTTAGAAACGATAAGCCATGAGGCTCAAGTGCGGGGCAACGCAATTGCCGGTCTTTCCCATTTAGAGGTTCGTTTTGCGGCCACTCTACCGAACAATTTAGGGGCTCAATGCGAACGGCTTCCCTACCCGATGAAGAATGTCATTCATGTTCAGGAAACTCTGTGGCGTGAAAAAGATCCGTCCACCCATCTATCGGTGCTCTTTCATGAGATTGGTCATTGTCTGCTAAACCAATCCCATCGACCAGAAACCGCCATCATGACGGATGGCTCCACCCAACCCAAAAGCTTAATGAATCCTGTGATTGTAGACGGGAAAATATTCGACCAGTTTCGAGAGGCCTATCTTACTGAGTACTTTGCGGCGCACTAATTAAAGACGTGGAATCACTTTGGCGCGCGCAACGCCAGCGATCGTCAGCTCTTCACAAAATCGGGTAATAATCTCTTTGGCAAAGCGAATGGGATCTACGTCGAGTTGGCGCAGACCGGACGTGGGCACTGGTGTTGCTTCCGTATCCACATTAGCTGCAAAATGAAGCAGAACCGACACGGGACTTTTGGTGGCAACCGACACCGAAAGTTTTTTTCCGCTCACATAAATGTCATTGCCTCGCCGGTTAAGATCTCGGACCCCATTTTCCCAAAGCCACTCATAAACATTGGCCACAAACAGGTGCTGCATCAAGATTCCTTGAGCGAATGAATCAATGAACCATTCGCCTAAAAAATGGACCATCTTGGGGCTATAGATAGGAGCTTTCTTCTTCACGTCGGTCAGATCCACCATGTGATCTAGGGGCACGTCACCAGGCCCAATAAAGGCAACAAGAGCATCCCCTAGAAGATCAAAATTTCTATAGATCCAATGAGGCGCCAATTGCCGGCCGTCGTAAGTGATTTCGCTGTTTTCAAAAACGAGCGTTTTCAAAGGGGGCATGGGACAACACTCCGTGAGCGGCAAGAGCCCGTTTGAGGCGCATACAGGATTCACAAACCCCGCACATTTGTTCGTCGCCTTCGTAACAGCTCCATAATAAATTTAAAGGCAATCCCAAACGCTTCGCCTCGTTCACGATCTCCACTTTGTCAAAGAGGACGGTGGGGGAGAGGACCTTTACTTTATTAGAGGTCGAAAAGCTAAGCGATTGGGTGATCGATTCTACGTAAGCTTTGGAGTTGTCTGGAAACGTTGCTGCTTCTTCACAATTAAAACCAACCAAAACTGCTGTGGCACCTAAGTCTTCTGCAATGCCGGCGGCAATTTCAATCATGACGCCGTTACGATTGGGAACCCAAACCGCTTTTGCGCTTTTTTTGGAGAAGGTGGAATCCGAAAGTTGTTGCAGGCCGGGGCGAGGCAACTCGCGATGCTTTTGAATCAATCCCCCTCCGGTGGAAAAGGTTTGAAACCAAGGAAGATCGATCACCTGGTGGGAGACTTTGTAGTGGGCGCTGATAGCGCTGGCGGCACTCTTTTCACGGGCCTCTGCCCTTTGTCCATAGCCAAAGGTAATGGCGCGAACCACCTGCCACCCCGCTGCAATGGCCATTGCCATTGCCACCGTTGAGTCTAGCCCCCCAGAGAGGCAAACGACTGCCTGTCCAAGAGTTTGAGCCGTATGGGGAATGGGGCGGTCCATGGGCCTGTTTTGGCACAGGCGATTGGGAAACGGTAGGAATTCTTTGTTGACAAAAACTAGCGTTGGTTTAGCAGGACATCGATTCGGCGGTTTAACTCTTCCATCTGTTTGACGATATTGCGGATTCTTCTCTGCGCCTCGGATTCCTGGCTCTTTAGGGGGGGAAGCTCGGAAAGGGAGTTTTCTGGACCAAAGTCGACCAAAGAATTCAAATCAGGGATATTTCGCAGTTTCACTTTTGCCGAGCTCATCAGGTCCCTCTTCCTATTTATTTTCGGAATATAGGGAGTTTTCCTTGATGAAGCGCTGCACTACAGGGGCCACTCCAGTGGGCGCCACTCCTGCTAGTAATTGAGCTCTGATTTCGGAAGAGGAAATAGGACGCGCTTTTAGCGGTGCCCAGTCCACCCATTTCCGATTGGGTAAATTCCACCGTGCAGGAATTCTTCCGGCCGGCGCGGGAAATCCCAGCTTTGGCAAAACTTCGGCCCTGGGATCTTTGGCTCCTGGCGTACGTGCAAAAACAACCACCGAAGCCAGATCCAAAATCCTTTTGGGCAATTTCCATTGGGTAAACTCTCGGAAAACCTCATCGCCCACGAGGAGCACCATATCCCCCTCGCGATTAACCAGTTTTTCTAAAGTCTCCACCGTGTAGCTGGGACCCGGATTCATCAGCTCCCAGTCCACCATGCGAAGGCGCTCCTCGGAGGAATCCTTCAGAGCTAGCTCCACCATTCGCTTACGTTGTTGGGAAGTGGCTTTGGGGCCGCTTTTTAGCGGGTTTTGATAGGCCGGGACAAAAATAATCTCATCAAAGGAATAGTAAGCCAGCAGCTGATTGGCGATATCAAGATGGCCCAGGTGAATGGGATCGAAAGATCCTCCCAGGAGTGCTTTCAAAGAGTTGTCTCGGACAATGTCATTTTGGGCGCTGTAATTTCGTTCATGGTGTTGTTGGCCTCTGTTGTTGTTTCCACTTTCGCCACAGGCGCCAGCTCGACAACTCGTAACGCTTCGATGAGATAGTCCAATAGTTCGGGAATGCCCTGGCGTGAGTGGCTGCTAATCCAATAGCCTTCGTAGCCCATTTCCTTCACTTCCGCCTTTCGGGCTTCAAGTTCTCCGTCAGGAAAGAGATCGATCTTAGTGAAGACCAAAACTCGGGGACGCTTGAGAAGTTCAGGATCGAATGCCTCAAGCTCTTTCTCAATCACTTGAATCTGACTTGCCATGCTCTCGGCATCGCCAGTGGATTCAATAAGGTGAAGAAGAACTCGGTTTCTGGTGACGTGCCGAAGGAACTTAAAGCCCAATCCTGTGCCGTCTGAGGCACCTTCAATGAGACCTGGCAGGTCACCTACTACAAACCCCTGGTTCTTATGAGAGACCACGCCTAAGTGGGGTTCCAGTGTCGTAAAGGGATAGTCGGCAATTTTGGGGCGAGCGCGAGACACGGCTGAGAGAAAGGATGATTTTCCGGCGTTGGGCAACCCAAGCAAACCAACATCGGCAAGAAGGCGGAGCTCCAAGCGTAGTTCTTTTTGCTCGCCCTCCTCTCCAGGGGTCTTTTTTCTCGGAGCGCGGTTAGTCGAGGTCTTAAAGTGGATGTTACCCAAACCACCTTTTCCGCCCTTTGCAATTTGTATCATTTGGCCGTCTTCAGTGAGATCGGCAACCAACTCAGTGGTGGCAACGTCATAAACCAGAGTGCCAACGGGAACTAAGAGGGTGAGGTCTACGCCCGCGCGGCCGTACATGTCCGAGCCCATCCCGTGTTCGCCGCGTTCCCCTTCGTACTTTGGTCGGAATTTGAAATCCATGAGACTGGTTTTGTCTCTGGTGGCCGTAAGGAATACGTGTCCACCACGTCCTCCGTCACCCCCATTGGGGCCGCCGAAGGGAACATATTTTTCTCGGCGAAAGCTAGAACAACCGTTCCCACCAGCACCGGAAATGACTCGGATTTGAACCTCGTCAATCAACGCCATAAGTTTTTTCCGGACGTCAGTCCGTCTCTCAAGTAATACCGTGACCTATCAAAATGATGTCGGAATTAGGCGGTTGCGCTTTTTGCTTCAACTGCCGGCGCGGCTGCCACAGGGTAAACCGCTACGCGCTTACGTGTTTTATCCAAGCGCTCAAAAGTAACTACGCCCGGGATCAACGCAAAGAGCGTCCAATCACGGCCATAACCGACGTTTAAGCCTGCGTGGAATTTGGTGCCACGTTGACGAACCAAGATGTTTCCTGCTTTGCAGACTTCACCACCAAAAATTTTTACGCCGAGTCGTTGACCCTGACTATCACGGCCGTTTCTAGAACTACCACCGGCTTTCTTATGTGCCATCGATGTCTCCCCGCCTCAGTTCAGAGGCTTTAAAAAATTTAGTTAGCCAAGCTCTCGATTTTTTCAATCTGGAGCCGCGTGTACCCCTGCCGATGTCCATACTTCCGTTGGTAATGTTTACGACGGTTGTATTTAATCGTGCGGAGCTTCGGCCCTTTTTCGTCGCCGAGCACAATGCAATGAACGGCGGCGGAAACCTTTGGGGTTCCCACTGTGACGGTGGTGCCGTCAGAGTACAAAAGAACGTCGTCGATCTTCAAAGTAGAACCGGGTTCGGCATGAAGCAACTCCACCAAAAGCTCTTGGCCTGGCTCGACTCGGTATTGCTTGCTGCCCGTGCGAATGATCGCGTACATAGCGGAAACCTCAATAAGTATTCAATAAAACCTGGGTTTGTAGCGGAGAACTGGGGGGCTCGTCAAGAGAACTCCGGGCGGGTGGTCACAATTCCCGTTTCAACATCCGCGCCCCGGGGGCCCAAAACGCGCCTCCTGTTTTCCTCAACTTTATCCAAAAGTTGGCCAGACCCTTGCTGGTTACGCTTTTCATGAAATATGCAGTCACTGCCTGCCTCCTAGCCGCCGCTGCGGTCTGGCTTCAACTAAAGGCGTCCGATCGGGAGCAGGTCATGACAAAATGCCTGGCTGCGTCCCAAAGCCGGATTGCCGTCTTTGAAGCCGTCGTGGAGTTTCACGAAGCGAGTTACGACCTTATCCTCACCGGAGAGAAAAACACCCCTTTTTTACCAGAGAGGTTAATTCTTTCTTCCTCCGGACTGCCTATGACCGAAATTCTGCTCCCTGGAGAACGCTATCTTTTCACAGGGAGCGCGTTTTGCCGTTTCCCCCACCAAAACCCTTCGATGGCGTCCGATTTTCGCACGCTATGGATAGTCCCCCACTGGCATTTAAAAATCACCCAAGCGCGCGTGCTACCCCAAAACCGCCTCCTTTCCTCCAGAACTCGTTTTTTGCGCAGGGCATTTGCCCCTTTAGAAGCCTATCCCCGATTGGCTTCATTGGCCCGGGCCACGTGGACCGGGGAGACCGGCTTCCAAAAACGGGAGGTGGTGGAGTTTTTTCGGGTAACCGGGGCGCTTCCCATCCTAGCTCTCAGTGGTCAACACGTGGGAATCCTACTCGTTTTAGTGGAAGGGATATTGGGCTGGGCCTTTGTCTTTTGGTGGCAGAGAGGGAAAAAAGGGCCGGTTCGTGTGACTGAGTATCTTGTTCTTGGTTGGCGCCGTTACCGTTTGCTCGTTGGCGCCACAGTCCTTCTTATTACCAGTGGGGGCTTGGGCTCGATGAAGCGTACTTGGTTTATGGCGCTCTTCTATTGTTTGCTCAAACGGCGGGCTTTGGGGTCGGCCCCCTTGCAGTGGGTGTGCTCGTCGTGCGCCTTCGTTCTTATTTTTGATTCGGCCACGGTCTGGCAGCCCGGATTTTTTCTCAGCGCCTGTGGGACTTTTCTTCTGTTTCGCCTGTCGGAGATGGCCGATGGCTTTTCCTATCTGATGGCAAGCGCTCTGGTTGCCTCAGTCATGCCTTTGTTGGCTTGGCCTTGGACTGCCCATTTTTTTTCTAAACTGGCGTGGCTCTCCCCATTGCTAAGTGGCGCTTTGAGTTTCCTTTGGAACGTTCTGGTTCTGCCAGCTGGCTTTCTTATTCCGGGCGTCATTCGAATCGTCCCACCCTGTGGAGCCCGGTTTTTGGGGGAGCAAGGGGAGGCGCTCCTGGCAAGGGCGGAAGTCGTTATGGAGCGCTGGTTGCCCGCAATTCGGCAGTATTACTTTACAACGCTCCGCCCTGGTCTTGGCGAAGCCGTCGCCTTAGAAGGATTCTTAATAACGCTGCTGGTCGTTCTCTTTTTGAAGCTCCGCCATTGCCGTTGGTTTCCCCGCCAAAACAACGGATAATGAAAGTACATGGACTCGCGTCAGGGAAATAAAGGCTCACCCCGAATTCGGGAAGCACTGGGTAGGTTGTATCAAGAAGAAGGCCCGTATTTTCAGGAATACCTTCGGCGGTTTCGGGAAGATCCTACGAGTAGAATCTTCGCGCCACTGGCTGAGGCGTACCGGAGAATGAGTCGACTCGATGACGCCATCGACATTTGTCTTGAAGGCCTTAGTCACCATCCTGACTTTCACGGGGGGCGAGTTGCCCTTGCCCGTTGTTATGTCGACAAACGCGAGTTTTTGCTCGCCAAGCATGAACTAGAAAAAATTGTTCACGTCGTGCCCGAAAATCTTTTGGCGCAGCGGCTTCTTGGGGATTGCTGTATCGCACTTAAAGAAACGGCTTCAGCACTTCAGGCCTTTCGAATGGCGCAGCTACTTTCCCCCAGCGATGCGGCGTTGGCGCAGAAAGTTTATGAATTAGAAAAAAGTATCGCCAAGGCGTCAACTCCACTACCGGTTCCGTCGGCAAATGACCGCTACCTGTCCGATCCTTTTGGCGATGATCTGGATGAAGCCGATGATGAGGCTGAAGCCCAAGCCCAGGCAGAAGCCGAAGCCGAAGAACGGTTTCAGAGTGTGGCGTCCGCGTCACCGGCAACGATGGCTCAGGAGGCCGATGATTTTTTTCAGGAGAGTCCAGGTTTTGAAGGGCTTCCTCCGGCACCGGTGTCACCGCCGCGCCAAAAAATCGTTGCCTTGCCTCCTGAGGAACTTGTCGCCCGAGCTAAAGAGGCCGCCGATCAATGGCCCTTGCCTCCTCCAGAGTTAATGGCTCCGCTCGTAACCCCTTTGGACCAAAACGCCACCGAAGTCGTGATGGAAAATTGGGACGACGAGGATACCTGGGGAGCCGACAAGGTTGAGGCCCTCTTGGGATTAGACTCCAGCGTCGATTCTGAAAGTTTTCAGATTGAACACGTCAGTCAGATTTTCCCCTCCGACGAAAGCGGAAAAACGCCTGAAATCACCACCGCAACCCTGGGAGATCTCTACTTTAGCCAGCAGCAGTTTGATAAGGCCCTACAAATTTTTGAAAGGATCGCCGCTGCCAAACCGGGGCCCGAGATTGAGCAAAAGATTCAAGCCTGCCGCGTGCGATTGGGCGTAGATCAAGATGCTTTAGTGAGAATGCGTCAAATAAAAACTCTGCGTGAAGTCCTGCAAAAGATGAAGGAAACCTGAAATAAAAAAGCTAGTGCTTGAAAATCCTTCGGGAATCGGCGAAAACCGCTA
>JAYVQZ010000452.1:0-4207 GCA_043776735.1 Deltaproteobacteria bacterium
TTTGGCTGAAATCTGACTGTCGGTCAAAATACTGGCCTGGAGGTTCAGCTGGACGTGCTTTAGCCGCGCTAACCAAGGGCATGATCCTAGGTTGAGCGAAGCCACTTGTTCAGAAAGGCGATTCACCTCGTTGAGCGTGGACTGATCGTAGGCAGTTCGCTGCAAAGCCTCGAACAGTTGTGACATTCTTTTCAAGGAGCCATTTTTGGAGGCAGTTTCAATTTTCCACTGCTCATCTTGGTAGGCAAACGAGGCATCGTCGACCTTCTCCTGATAGCGAGCCAACTCGTAATTGAAGAATTCGCCCAGTTTTTTACACGCCAGCTCCGGCTGGTTGGCCTCTTCGCCAGTGATCACCGAGCGGCTGCTGCAGCTTACTAAGGCCAGTGTTACACAAAGAGACTCCAGAACTGGTAACCACCTGCCAAGTTGTCTCAAAGTCACCTCGAGTTAGGATTTCATAAATGGATAATCATAGTTTACCGGAGGAACGTGCGTTTCGGAGATTGTTCTTACCGAGGTCCAACGAAGGAGGTTGAGCAAACTTCCCGCTTTATCATTGGTTCCCGAGGAACGTCCGCCCCCAAAGGGCTGTTGTCCGACCACAGCACCCGTGGGCTTGTTATTGATGTAGAAGTTGCCGGCGGAGTGCCGGAGCCGTTTTAGGGCCGTTTCGATGGATTTGCGATCTTGGGAAAGGAAGGCGCCGGTAAGGGCATACGGCGAGGTTTCATCGCAGATTCCGAGCATCTCTTCCCACCTTGCATCCTCATAGACATGCACGGTTAGTACGGGCCCAAAGATCTCCTCACACATGGTACGGTACTTGGCGTCTTTAGCTTCGATAAGCGTGGGGTCCACAAAGTATCCCACTTCAGAAACCGTTTTTCCGCCGGCCAGAATCTCAGCTTGGCTGCTTGATTTCACTCCTTCTATATAGCTGCGAATATTGTCAAAGGAGTTTTTGTCGATAACTGCACCCATGAAATTCTTAAAGTCGCTAACGTCACCCATACGGAGTCCCCGTATCTCTTCGATTAGCGGATCTTTTAGTTTGGTCCAGACCGATTTGGGAATGTAGGCACGCGAAGCGGCCGAACATTTTTGCCCCTGATACTCGTAGGCTCCGCGCACTAGAGCGACGCGCAAAGCAGCCACATCGGCGGAGGGGTGTGCAAAAACGAAGTCTTTGCCACCGGTTTCTCCCACTAAGCGGGGATAGTTGCGATAGCTTCTAACGTTTTCACCAACGGTGCCCCATATTTTTTGAAATACGTCGGTGCTTCCCGTGAAATGGACACCAGCTAAGTTTTTATCAAAGAGAGCCACGTCTCCAATAGTTGCTCCGCTTCCTGGAATAAACTGAATCACCCCCGGAGGGAGCCCCGCTTCCTCATAAAGCTTCATCAAATAGTAGTTGGAAAGGATTGAAGTCGACGCTGGCTTCCAAAGGGCGACGTTTCCTAGCATCGCCGCCGAGGTCGGAAGGTTTCCTGCAATAGAAGTAAAGTTAAACGGAGTAACCGCGAATACAAAACCTTCCAGGGCCCGGTACTCCATTCGGTTCCATTGTCCGGGGCCTGAGAGGGGTTGCATCCGGTACATGGCGTCCATAAAGTGGGTGTTAAAGCGGAAAAAATCGACCATCTCGCAAGCCGCATCGATCTCAGCCTGATAGCAAGTCTTGCTCTGACCCAGCATGGTAGAAGCATTAATAAGGTGGCGGTGTTTTGTAGCTAAGAGTTCTGCAGCTTTTAAAAAAATGCCGGCGCGGGCTTCGAAAGAGTATTCAGACCATTCCTTCCAAGCGCTCAGCGATCCTTTGATCGCCATCCGAACCTCTTCGGCTCCAGCTTTGTGATACTTGCCAAGCAACTTTTCGTGGCGATGCGGCATGCGGATCACATCCGTTTGCCCGGTGCGGATCTCTTTGCCATCGATAATGAGAGGGATATCGAGTTCTAACCCCTCTTGACGCTTTAGCTCTGCCTGTAGCCCTTCTCTTTCAGCAGACCCGAGGCGGTACTCCTTAATAGGTTCATTTACAGGGGGCGGTGTAGTGGTCAATTTCAAGGACATACAAGTTTCTCCGTAATAGAAGAGATACCAAGCGGATGGGAAAACGGCAAAAAAAAGGGCCCTCCGCAGAGGACCCTTATTAAAAAATGTAGAAGGAGACGGAGCGGGACTACTTGCGCTTGGCCGCTTTCTTTTTGGGGGCCTTCTTCTTGCGACCGCTGCGGGACATTTTTGCCATCGACAGGTCGCCCTGTTTATCGACGAAGTAAAGGTAACCTGTCTGACGCTTTACGCCTAGTTTAGAAACAACTTGGGGCTTCGTATTGGTCGGCTTGCGGCCACGACCCATTTTAGAACGGGAGATGTTTCCCTTCTTGTCCAGATAGTAAAGCCAACCGGATTCTTTTTTGATACCAACTTTTGCGACCTTCGTAGCCATATTGTTGCCTCCTCTTATAGGAACTTTAATTAGCAAAAGATAACCGATCCCTGATAGAAATCCTATTTGTTTTCGTCGACAGCGCCCGTTTTTTCGAGGGGAAAAGTGGGTAAGTCAAATACGGAAACCCCTTTTTCAACCGCACCGATCCTTTGCGTGATCACGGCGTGTATTCCTATCTTCTTCAACGTCTCGTCGGAAGGAAGCCAAGGCTTGCCAGTGGCTACTTTGACGTCACCATTGCATCTTTGTTGGATAAAACGGCATTGGTTTACAAAATCTTCATCAAAGCGCAGAGGACGAGAAAGGCGGATCCCAATCTCTCTTAAGCTTCCGGGCACTTCGCCAATTTTCCCCCACGTAGCCATGTAATTTAAAGGATTAGATTTCTCAACAGGAAATGGCCCTAGGCTATGAAGAAGAGCTAAAAGAGGGTCAGGATCGAGTTGAGATCCCGAAGTCCACTCTCTAATTCTTGTCGCCACCTCTTTCTCGTTCATCTGTTTTGGGTATTCCGTTTGATACACCGCAAGCTCTTCCTGGGGAGGGAGTCGATTGGTGCCCGTCAGTTCGGTATCGACAAAAATGGTAACCGGAATCGACCGCGACATCAGTTCAGGAAGCACCTTTAGAAACAATCCTTTGCGAGGGTGCAAAAAAACTATACTGGCCAGCCCGCTAGGAGTGCCCTTGCTAACGTCCTGTGCGAGGGCGGAAAGTTTAACAAAACGGTAGTAGGCCTCAATGTGATCTAGTTGATCCTCCAGCTCTTCCAAAGCAAGGGACTCCCACGTATCGAACGCCACAATCAAAGAGTTTTTCGGGCCAATCCAGCGGCGCAACATAGGTCACCAAGAGTGAAAAAAAAGCCATTTTGCCGTCAAGAAAAAGAATCGGTATGGTGATTTCATGTCAGCTGTAAGCCTCAAAGAAAAAGACGCGGTGAAACAATACCTTCACGAATTGCAAGACCGGCTGGTCAAAGCAATCGAGGAGATCGATGGCAAAGGCAAGTTTGAAAAAAAGAGCTGGCCCAGGCCTGAGGGCGGAGGCGGGACAATGACCGTCCTGCGCGGTAATATTGTAGAGAAGGCAGGCGTCAATTTTTCTGAGGTCTATGGGGCAAAATATCCCGCAATCGAGGGGGAACATGCGGGGAAACCATTTTTTGCCACTGGGGTTTCTACGATCACTCACATGAGCAATCCCTATGCCCCCATAGGTCACATGAATGTCAGACTTCTTGAAGTGGGGGACACCTTTTGGTTTGGAGGCGGAGCAGACCTAACGCCTTGTTTCCCCTTTGAAGAGGATACCAAAGCATTCCACGCGGCACTGAAAGAGGCCTGCGACAAAAACGCAGTTTCTGGTCTGGTGGACTATGAGAAGTTTAGAAAATGGTGTGATGAGTACTTCTTCATCCCCCACCGCAATTCCGTTCGCGGAGTGGGCGGAGTTTTTTTTGATTATCTTAAAGGGGACTTCACCACGTTGTTCACTTTTATAAAGGCTGTTGGTGACGCTTATGCTAGTGCCTATGCGGCCATCTTGAAAAAGCGAAAAGACACCCCTTATACAGAGTCTGAGCGAGAAAAATTGCTCTATTGGCGAGGGCGGTATGCGGAGTACAACCTCGTTTACGATAGAGGAACTAAGTTTGGGCTTATGACCAATGGAAACACGGAAGCGATCTTCGTCTCACTTCCGCCGGTAGTGAAATGGTAAGGACTATTTCTTTTTAAGCAGTTC
>JAYVQZ010000453.1:0-16484 GCA_043776735.1 Deltaproteobacteria bacterium
CATCGTTCTGATGACCGCCCACGGGGGTCTTGAAACCGCGGTGAAAGCGGTAAAAGAGGGCGCCTATGATTTTGTTACTAAGCCTCTTAATTTTCCAAAGCTAAGCATTTCTCTCGATCGTGCTACGAGTTTTTATGCCCTTAGGCAGGAAAACGTAGATCTCCGCAAAGCCATGCAGACGGGTGTTAGTCCCCGAGTGGTTGCTAAAAGCCCCTCGATGAGAGCTATTTGTGATTTGGTCACCCGGGTTGCCAAGAGCACGGCCACCGTTCTTATCACCGGCGAGAGCGGAACCGGGAAAGAGGTCATTGCTAAGTCCATTCACGAGCAAAGCACCCGGGCGGACAAACCCTTTATTGCTATCAACTGTGCAGCCATTCCAGAAACTCTCTTGGAGAGCGAACTGTTCGGGTTTGCTAAAGGCGCCTTCACCGGAGCCATGGACAAGAAGATTGGACTGTTTGAAGAGGCCGATGGCGGCACTCTGTTTCTCGATGAAATCGGCGACCTGAGCCTCCCTTTACAGGCAAAGCTGCTGCGGGTTTTGCAAGAGCGCACCATTAAGCGGCTTGGAGAGAATCAGACACGTCCGGTGGACGTTCGAATGCTTGCGGCCACCCATAAAAACTTAGGTTTAGAGGTCCAAGAGAAGCATTTTCGCGAAGATCTCTTTTTTCGTCTCAATGTCATTCCCGTTCGAATTCCTCCTTTGAGGGAGCGAAGAGAAGACATTCTTCCTCTAGCGGAACACTTTTTAAAACGCTTCGTTATCGCCAACCACAGTTTGGTTACCGGTTTTTCCAAGTCTGCACTTGAGCAGCTGACCCGGATGAACTGGCGAGGAAATGTCCGTGAACTTGAGAACACCATAGAGCGCGCTGTCGTACTTTGCCAAACGCCACTGATAGAGCCCGCCGACCTCTCCGTGCTCGCTAGTTTCGATCTCCAACCAGAGCTGCCAGTAACAGCGGCCCCATTGTCTGAGAGAGTTCCGTCGCAATTTCCGGTTGCTGAGAGCAGGCTACCGATGGACGTGACCACTGCCTTAGTTCAGCATTTTGTGAACTCTTCTGAAGCCGAGCTACCCACGTTGAACGCCCTGGAACTTTGTTACATTAATTTTGTGGTTCAAAAGGTCGGTGGAGTGAGAGAGAAGGCTCGTAGAATTTTAGATATTGACCGAAAGACGCTTTATAAAAAGTTACGCGAGTTTGAAAGCGACGATCAAGTAGTGGAGCCAACCGTCGATTCCAGCAAAGCTTCCGATACCACGCTACTTAGCTGATCTAAAAGTTTGGTAGCCTCTGAGGCTTGCTGCTTTTCGGCGCAGACTTCTAATGCGGCACCAAGCGGACCAAGGTGAGTTAAACCAAAGGTCTCTGCATTTCCCTTTATACGATGACCCGCGCGTTTAAGCACTTCCCAGCGCCCGTCTGACAACGCCGAACGGCATTGTAAAATCTCATCCTTTCGACGTGCCAAGTAATTCAATCTCATCTCGGCTGAGATATGTGGCGATCCAAATAGGTCATTTTCCAACATAAGCCCCCTTCTTTGAAGTTCCCTGCAACAGTCATGCCCCTAAATTCGCAGCCCAAGCTAGGTTTTGGGGGTGCTTTACCCCTTAGCAAAGAGGAATTTAACCCGGAATAAATGCCGTTTGGGGATTAACTTCCATTGGATGAATTAAATACCACCCGAACATCAATGCGAATTATGCGTAGGATGAATTAGCGCTGGCGCATTGAGCCTCGCGATCCTATTAACCAATAAAAAACCGACCATCCTTCTTTTTTGGCCCGGAGCGTGCAGGACCAAGGTTGGTACCTTTTCGTTCAAAATCCATTATGGCCCGTTTACCGACGGCAAATTCCATCAATCTGCATTAGGAGCGGAATGCTTTACCGAATCTAGTTACCAGTCTTTGAATCGAATCTCACGTCACGTCATCACAAATGAATCAAGGGTAAACGATGGACAAACAAAAAGCTCAGCCTCACCAAAAATCGAAGAGGTACCGAAAAGTTCTTACGCCTAAAGCAACGGCTAACCAAATGGGGGCGTTAGAAAAATTTCGCCGAATGGCGACGGTGATACAAGACTCCAACGATGCCATTACCTTTCAAGACTTAGACGGTAACATTTTGGCCTGGAATCAAGGTGCCGAGCAGATTTACGGCTATTCACAAGCTGAAGCACTCAGCATGAATATTGTTGATACCGTCCCCAAGGAATACCAAGAAGAGGCACGTGAATTTCTTTCCTCTCTCAAACGGGGAGAGTTGGTGCCGACGCTAGAGACGAAACGTAAGCATAAAGACGGTAGAATTATTGATGTTTGGCTTACCAATACCAAACTCACTGATGACAAGGGCAATCTGACAGGAATCGCCACGACCGAACGCGACATTTCTGAAAGCATGGGCGCTTTAGAAAAATTCCGTCGAATGGCGACCGTGATTCAAGACTCTAACGATGCCATCACCTTTCAAGATTTAGAGGGCAACATTCTAGCTTGGAATCGCGGCGCTGAAATAATGTACGGCTATTCCGAGGCGGAGGCACTTAGCAAAAACATAGTAGATACGGTACCTACAGAATATCAGGAAGAAGCCAGGCAATTTCTTTCCTCTCTCAAACGTGGAGAGCTAGTGCCCACTCTGGAGACAAAACGAAAGCATAAAGACGGTAGGATCATCGATGTCTGGCTGACCAATACCAAGTTAACCGACGACAAAGGCAAGCTTACTGGAATTGCCACCACAGAAAGAGACATCACAGAACGAAAGCACGCCGAAGCCTCGCTAAGAGAAAAGGCACGTGAACTAGAATTTCTCCGTGAAGGCCAGATCACGCTCTCCGACAAGATGCGGGGCGAACAGGATGTTTCCCGTTTAGGGCAAAGTGTTTTGAGTCATCTCGCCCCGTTTTTGAACGCACAAATGGGCGCTTTTTACTACGTTACCGAGGCAAAAACCTTAAAAAGAGTCAGTGGTTATGCGTACTCGATCCTTGAAAATAACGAAAAAACGTTTTTACTGGGGGAGGGTTTGGTCGGCCAAGCCGCGTTGGAAAAGCAGCCCATACTCCTTGAAAAAGTACCCGCACATTACTTTGGAAAAATTCGATCGGATTTAGGGAATTCTGCGCCCAGCTCCCTTCTCCTAGCACCCGTTTTCTACGAAGGAGAAGTGAACGGAGTGATCGAACTGGCTTCATTCGCCACCTTTTCCGAGCACCAAAAAACATTCCTAGAGCACGTGTCGGAAAACATTGGAATTGCCATCAACACCTCGATTAGCCGGAAAAAGCAGCAAGAACTGCTCGAAGGTTCCCAGATTCTGACCGAAAAGCTTCAAATACAACAAGGCGAATTGAAAGCCGCCAACCAGGAACTTGAGGACCAGGCGCGAGCGCTGCAGGAGTCACAGACAGAACTCAAAAGCCAGCAAGCAGAATTGGAGCAAACCAACGAGCAGCTCGAAGAGCAAACTCAGGCCCTTGAGCATCAACGAGATACTTTGAATGAAAATAATGATGCTCTTAATAAAACACAAACCCTCCTTGAAGAGAGGTCTGACGAAGTCCAAAGAGCAAGCCAGTACAAATCGGAATTCCTGGCTAATATGTCCCACGAACTTCGGACCCCTCTCAATAGTTCACTGATCCTGGCCAAGCTACTTGCGGACAATGCAGCCGGAAACTTGACCAGGGAACAGGTCCAGTACGCCGTTTCCATTTCTTCGGCGGGCAACGACCTGCTCAATTTGATCAACGACATTCTCGATCTCTCTAAAGTGGAGGCAGGAAAACTTGAAATCAGGCCGGAGAGCGTTTTCCTCCCCAAGGTTCTTGATAGTCTCGAAAAAACTTTTGAGCCTTTAGCGAAGGAAAAATTGCTGCTGTTTCGCATCAAGATCGACGCCGGCCTGCCTCAGACAATTGTCACGGATCGCCAACGCCTGGAACAGATTCTTAAAAACCTTTTGTCGAATGCCTTTAAATTTACTGAAAAAGGTCAAGTGACGCTTCATGTGTCTCGAACCTCCGAAGGAAAGCTTTCGCTTTCGGTGATCGATACTGGGATTGGGGTGCATAAGGCCCAGCAGGGAGTGATCTTTGAGGCGTTTCGTCAAGCTGATGGGACAACCATCCGAAAGTACGGCGGTACCGGTCTGGGGCTTTCCATTTCGCGCGATCTAGCGCGACTGCTTGGCGGAAGTGTGAATGTTGAAAGCGTACCTGGGGAGGGGAGCCGTTTTACCCTTCTGTTGCCCGAAACGTATGACGAGTCCTGTATCGAATCGGCTTCTCCTAAGTCCTACACCTCGTCGACAGCAGTCATGGCAAATACCAGCCTGAAAACAGAGAGAATCAAACCCGCGCCTTTTCCAGATGATCGGGGCACTCTTGATTTACAGGGCCGCACCCTCCTTATTATCGAGGACGAACCACACTTTGCCAAAATTCTCTATGATCTGGCCCATGAGATTCACTTCCAATGCGTGGTCGCTCAAAGCGCGGAAGAAGGGCTCGAGCTTGCTAAAAGTTTAGTTCCGGATGGGATCTTACTCGACATGAAGCTTCCCGATCAGTCAGGGCTGGCAGTACTGGACCAGCTCAAACAAGATCCCACTGTGCGACATATTCCCGTGCATATCGCCTCAGTCCATGACTACATGGAAAAAGCGCTGCAGATGGGAGCAGTGGGTTACGTCCTTAAGCCAGCCAAACGAGACGAGCTCAAGGCCGCTATGGCCAAAATAGAATCCAAGTGCTCCCAAACGATGAAGCGCGTCTTGATTGTAGAGGATGACAAACTTCAGAGAGAAAGCATGGTTAAACTTATTGCTGAGCCCAATGTGGAGATCTCTGCCGTGTCATTGGCCAGCGAAGCGCTCGTTGCACTGAAAAATACCGTCTACGACTGCATGGTGATGGATCTAAACCTCCCCGATATGTCAGGGGAACAACTTCTGAAACAAATGACAGAACAAGAAGAGGTGGGGTCGTTCCCCCCAGTTATCATTTACACCGGTCGCTCTCTCTCTAAACAGGAAGAGGACCTGTTTCGAAAGTATTCTCGTTCGATCATTATAAAAGGAGCCAGATCTCCGGAGCGGCTCCTTGATGAGGTCAGCTTATTTCTTCATAGCGTTGAAACTAAGCTCTCCCCCGAACAGAGACATATGCTCAACACGGTAAGAAGTCGCGAAGCTGCCTTTGAAGGAAGGACAATCCTCGTTGTTGATGACGATGTTAGAAACCTATTTGCGCTGACAGCTGCGTTAGAACAAAAGGGCGCCACCGTTGACGTCGCAAGAAACGGGAAGGAAGCGCTGACAAAGCTCAATGAGAACCCTTGTGTCGATCTCATTCTCATGGACATCATGATGCCCGAAATGGATGGCTACGAAGCAACTCGGGAGATTAGAAAACAAAGAAGGTTCTCAAAAATCCCCATCATCGCCGTGACAGCAAAGGCAACGACGAACGATCAAGTTCTTTGTATGGAGGCGGGGGCCAATGACTACCTTGCCAAGCCTATCGATCTTCATCAACTTTTCTCGGCTATTCGCGTTTGGGCGCCCAACCTGGGACGGAATTAATCGTTATGGAGATGACACTCACCGTGGATGGCAACCCGCAATTCGAAATCGAAATGAAGCTATTTTTTGAATCTATTAACCTCAAATACAGTTACGATTTTCGTAATTACAAGCCCGCGTCACTCAAACGAACTTTAGTGCAGGCGATAAAACAAATGGGATGTCTCACATTATCCGGGCTACAAGAAAAGGTACTCCATGACTTGGGTTCCTTTTACGATCTGATTCAAATCCTTACAGTCCCTGTGAGTGAGATGTTTCGCGATCCTGGATATTTTCTCGCGCTGAGAGAAAAAGTGGTCCCGATTCTAAAAACCTACCCTTCGATTAAAGTCTGGGTCGCAGGATGCAGTACAGGAGAAGAGGCCTATTCACTTGCAATCGTGCTTTATGAAGAAGACTTACTAAATCGTACGACGTTTTATGGAACCGATATCAACCCAAGGAGTCTGGAGAAGGCAAAGAAGGGGCGCTTACGGTTGCAAGCGCTTGGGGGGTTTGGAGAAAACTATACAAGGTCTGGTGGGAGGCGCTCGCCTTCCGACTATTACACGGCCGCGCTTGATTCTGTGAGCTTTCACGATTTTTTGAAGGAAAAGATCACGTTCGCCGATCATAGCCTGGCGACAGACACGGTATTCACGGAAGCTCATCTGATATCGTGCCGAAATGTACTCATTTATTTTGATCGCGAACTTCAGGAAAGGGCGCTCGGCCTGTTTTACGACTCGCTACTTCGAAAGTGTTTTTTAGGTTTAGGATCCAAAGAAAGCCTTCATTTTTCAATGAAGGCGAAACATTTTGATCGTTTCGCGAAAAAGGAACGAATCTTTAGAAAGAAGTAAAAAAAATCGAGGGAAGGAGAAGCGATGGTAAAAGCCGGCGGGAATGACACTGATGTAAAAAAGAACAGTAAACAGCGCGAAGCCTGTTTGGCCAAGATTCTCCTCGTCGATGATGTGAATGACAATCTCGTTGCTTTGGAAGGGTTACTCAGGCGGGATGATGTAAAGATTTTCAAGGCGAAATCGGGAAGCGAGGCGTTGGAAATCATGATATCGCATGAGTTAGCCCTTGCCCTCATCGATGTGCAAATGCCGGGCATGAGCGGATTCGAACTAGCGGAACTCATGAGGGGGGCAAAAATGACTAAAAGCATCCCCATTATATTCGTAACGGCAACCGCTAAGGATCAAACCTTCCTGTTTAAGGGTTACGAAAGCGGTGCCGTAGATTTTCTCCCTAAGCCACTGGACACCCACGCCGTAAAGAGCAAGGTAAATATTTTCATCGAGCTTTTTGTCCAAAAAAAAGAGCTCAATACCCAACTCGAAACGATAATTAAGAACCAAAGTGAGCAAGCCGATTTGCTGACCACACTGAGAAAAACACAAGGAGAGCTTGAAAAGGCCGTGCAGATCCGAGATGAGTTCATATCTATTGCTTCGCATGAGCTCAAGACTCCACTCACTTCGCTGAAGCTGCAATCACAGTTGAGAAAGCGAAACTTAGCAAAGGGAGATTCGGTTGCCTTTACACCGGAGCGACTTTCCAAAATGTTTGATGCCGACGAAAAGCAGCTCGAGCGGATCATGCATCTCATTGACGGCATGTTAGATGTCTCACGTATTAGCTCGGGACAGAATACCCTGTGTCTGGAGCGGTTTGATCTGGGTAGCCTGGTTGGAGAGCTCATTGAAAGATATTCTGAACAGTTTGTAGCGGCAGGCTGCGCGGTCACAGTGGACGCCTGCGATTCGGCCATTGGGAGCTGGGATCGTTTTCGCTTGGAACAGGTAGTCACAAATCTTTTTACAAATGCGATGCGCTATGGTGCCGGCATGCCGATTTCTGTGGAAGTGAATGTGCAGTCAAGCCGAGCTCAGCTCATCGTTCGCGATAAGGGCCGAGGCATTTCCCCGGAGAATCAAGATCGCATTTTTCGGCGATTTGAGCGGGCCGTGTTAGGAAGCGAGATTAGCGGACTTGGACTTGGGCTCTATATCGTCAAACAGATTTTGGAAGCCCATCAGGGTTCCGTTCGCGTAGTAAGTGCGCTGGGACAGGGAGCGACATTTGTGGCGGAGCTCCCTTTGACAGCATCCAATAGGGAGGTCCACTATGGCCCATAAGCCAATTCTTATTGTGGATGATGACCCTGATATTAGCTCGTGTCTTCAAGAGGTCTTCGAAGGAGAAGGATATCCTGTTCTTCTCGCGGCTGACGGCCAGGAGGCTTTGCGGCTTCTCCAAATAGGTACCTTTTTAAAACCCGGACTCATCTTTCTTGATTTCATGATGCCCGTGATGGATGGCCCCACCTTTCTTTTGGAACTGGAGCGAACGCAACCGGAACTATTCGCCCAAATCCCAATTTTTGGAACCAGTGCTGGGGGTGACAAGCTTCGATTCAACTCCAAGACCACCGGTTTTTTGAAAAAGCCCTTTGATCTGGATGAGCTTATTAAAATTGCATCTGGGTACTGCCAATGACGACAAACGTCGCAAATACACCGCCAAAAGAAAGTCCCGGTGCGGCCGCACTGGTAAATACCAACGACAATGCCAAAGCTCTGAATCAGGCGGCGGGTGATTTCATTACTAATATAAGTCACGACATTCGCACCCCGCTTTCGGCAATTTTGGGTTATGCCGAAATGATATATGATTCCCAACAGACATTGCGCGACAAGCTAGCCTGCCTAGGAAAGATCAAGAGAAAGGTGAGTGAAATAACGGAACTACTCGATGATTCTATCGAGTTTTCCAGATTAGACGCCGGAGTCATCGAGGTTCATGCCAAGGAGATCTCCCTTTTAGGCGAACTTTCAGAAACGATTTTATCCCTTCAAAGCGAGGCAAAAAAGAAAAGGCTTGGGTTTAGCGTAACGTCGGAGGGTCTTATTCCTAGTTATATTTTCTGTGACCCGCTTCTCCTTAAAGAGTTGATCTTCAACGTAGTCGACGGGGCTATAAACCTAACCAAAAGGGGTGGCATAAAGCTGATTCTTAAGCTCATACCTTCTAAGAAGGACAACGGCATCGGAGTGCTTGAGTGCGCCATCCATTGCACGCAGCTAATGCGGGAGCCCCACGAGAAAGGTCTCAACTCCGCATCAGAACCCAGCCTCAATCCTTTCCCTAGGCGATCGGCTGGCACGGCGCCCTCCTTATGGCTTAGTATTTCTCAACGGCTGGCGCGTCTTCTCGGGGGCGATGTGATCCACACAAGAAACCCCGAAGAAACCCTTAGTCGTTTTGTAATCACTATTTGCCCAGGTCCACCGACGAAGCATCCCGCGCTTGACGGAGTATCCCTACACGATCTCGATTTCAAAATGGCCCCAAACAACGAAACTCTACACAACAAACGGCCGGGGCCCCGGGTGCTTCTGGTGGAGGACGATGAAGATCTGCAGGAGGTTACCACCCATTTTCTTAAGAATAACGGAGCCATTCCCAGTTTAGCTACGACCGGAACCCAAGCCTTGGAGAAGGCAGCTGGTGGATCTTACGATCTAGTACTCATGGACATCGAAATGCCTGGCCTTGATGGGTATGAAACCACTCTCCGGCTAAGAAAAAATGGATTTAAATCGCCCATCATTGCCTTGACGGCCCATACGACTACCCAAGTAAAAGATCGTTGTATGAAAGCAGGATGTGATGATTTCGTTTTAAAACCACTTAGTGCTGACAACCTTCGCCGTATTATTAGTCAATATTACGAAGCAGATTGATGCCTTGGGAATGTGGGTACGGATTTCATAGCCAAAGCCGGGCCTCACTGAATGTCTTGGAACTTTAGCTAACTTGATTCTGTGGTACAAAAGCCAAATGGCGACCACCAAAAGGGGCCTATCCCCCATGACATTTATTGGCAAAGTACCTCTTGTCTGCGCTTTCCTTCTACTATCCCACTCGCCAGTTTGGGGACTTGTAGAAGCAGGAAAACCGGACAAAGTTCCAGAATCTAGCCCCCTTAGCCAGCCTTTGGACCGCTATGATTCCGAAGATAAAGGAACTCACTCCATCGCCCCCATAGTGGGCTACGATCCCACGTTTGGCGGAGTGTTAGGAGCCGCCTATTTTTACGAACAACGAAATTTGGCGGCCGGAATTGACGTAAATACAAACTTTCGAAAGGTCTATCAGCTTCATTATTCTTTTCGCCATCAGTTTTCCGGCCCCTTCGAATATGGTTTTAAAGGCGGAGTGACTAAGGGTTACGATCCTTACTATGGGGAGGGTGGAGAGACCAAAGTCGCCGAATTTCATCGCCTTTGGGGCCTGCTCTCCAACAACCGTCTGTATCTTGCGGCAAAGGTTTCAGCTCACACCACCATTGGGGTTTTTGGTGATATGCGCACTCGCACCGAGACACCCGGAGAGGGAAGTCCATCCCAACGAGTGGCTCCCGACGAAAGAACCGTGGCCGTGGGCATTTATCACCGGGTGGACACCCGAAAAAAAACCAGCCGAACAAAAGATGGTTTCTCTTTTGGCAGCTACCTCACCCACGTACCCAGTGCGTTTTCCACCGTTCCAGGCGTTATAGGTTTCACCCAAATTGAGGGCGATTTTATTGTCTATAAAGAAATACTTGAAGAGGTTGTTTCTGACGTCGTCGCTGCATTTAGCGTGCGTGGTGGCTATACTTTTGGAACCCCAACTTATGCCTTCACGTACCGTTTGGGTGGATCAGATAGCATGCGCGGTTATTTAGAAAACCGATTCCGCGGAAAAAAATTCTACCTCCAACAGACTGAGCTGAGATTTCCCATCGTTAGGCCCTTTAGTGGCGCTGCTTTTGTTGGTTTTGGAGATACCACTAACGAGGTTTTTGATAACGCGAAAATGGCGTATGGCATTGGACTTAGAATTGGGCTCCCCCCAGACTGGAATAACCAAATTAGGATCGACGTTGGCTATGGCAAAGACCAGTGGGGAGTTTTTGCCAATTTTGGCCAGATCTTCTAGCTTTAATTATTTATTTCCAATATTTTTTTAGAAACTCATCTCGTCCAGAACGGAATCGGTAGTACTTATACCGCACAGGGTTTTTTCTGTAATAGTGCTGATGGTACTCCTCCGCCGGTGTAAATTCGCTGGCCGCCGTAATCTCAACTACAATAGGCTTAGGAAATCTTTTGGAAGTGGAGAGTTTTTCTTTAGAAGCTAGAGCTATTTTTTTTTGCTCTTCAGAAAAATAAAAAATAGCAGGGCGGTACTGTTTTCCCCGATCTACGAACTGGCCCTCAGCGTCGGTAGGATCCATACTTTTCCAAAACACTTCTAACAGCCGCTCATAACTGATTTTGGCAGGATCATATTTCACTTGGACTGATTCGGTATGCCCGGTAACTCCGGCCGAAACCTCTTCGTAGGTGGGATTTTTTTTTGTTCCTCCGGTATATCCGGATAGGACCTCGATCACACCATTCTCTTTTTCAAAAGGTGGCTCCATGCACCAAAAACAGCCCCCGGCAAAAACAGCGATCTCCGTCTTAAACGCAGCCGCAATAGCTCCTGTTTCCCCGAAGGCCGGAGCCATGCTTCCAAAAAAGACAAACAAAAGGAGTAGAAATCTCATTACAATATCGTACCACTTTGGCTGACGACCACCAGGCCCCCAGCGGTGAGTCGTCTACCAACGTTGGTACGGACCGCGTGTCACGGCCCTTAAGGCAAAACCAAACGCGATGATAGCGGTAGTGACCGAAAATCCTAAACAAAAGCCCACAGGGATGTCGGCAACTCCAAGGACTCCAAACCTCACTCCATTAATAAAATAGAGCATAGGATTTGCCTTCGATAAGGTCT
Organism: Deltaproteobacteria bacterium; assembly: GCA_043776735.1. Classification (GTDB taxonomy): domain Bacteria; phylum Bdellovibrionota; class FAC87; order UBA2466; family UBA2466; genus JBGSST01. Next base: position 11,433 of record JAYVQZ010000453.1, read on the forward strand.
GCCAAAAAGGGTGGAGGTTACTTAAAGGAAAAAATACTCCGCCTAAATAAAGAAGGGGTAGCAGAATAAAGCCGCCCACTGCACTGAGCTGATCGATGCTCTTTGCTTCAAAGCCGATCGAAATTCCTAAGCAAGCAAAGGAAAACCCCCCAACACAGAGAAAAAAAACAAGCGCTAGCGGATGAGCAACCATCAACCAATCATTTTGAGTGACGAGATAAAAAGCCTGTCCCACCGAATAGGTCACAAGGCCAACTAAAAACCCGCGCACCATTCCAGCAAAGGCCATGGCAAAAACAATTTGATACTTGGTAATAGGAACCACTCTAAGATCTTCCAAGTCCCCATGGAATTTCGAAGTGGCGATCGAGCTGGAACTATTTTGAAAAGCGTTATTGAGCACGCCCATCATAATAAGACCGGGAATCAAAAAAGCGATGTAGGGATGCTCAGCCCCAACGTGAATACTATTCCCCAAACTGACGCCAAAAATCAAAAGGTAGAGCGCCGAGTTTACCAGAGGAATAAGCAGCGTTTGACCAATAACCCGCCAAAAACGCAGGACCTCTTTTTTAAACAGAGAAAGAAAAGGATTCCAAACCAAGTCATTTACGGGGTCGTTCACTTGACCTCCTTTAGGAGATGAACAAATGCATCTTCCAAACTGCCCTCACGAACCCGAACGTCGAGTAGCCTTTCGGGAGCTAAACCGATCTCTCGTATGAGGTCACCCACCACCACTCGATTGGGCACTCTAAAAATAAGTTCGCCCCCCTCGTGGCTGGCAAGGAGCGGATGGTGAATGTTACTAGGATCCCCGGAAATTTTAAGATGGATCTCCCGGCAGGTAAGGCTCTGGATAAGGGCTTGGGTCTTATCGATCTTGATAAGTTTCCCCTTATGAATCACCCCCACCCGACTGCAGAGGGTTTCGGCCTCTTCCAAGTAATGGGTCGTTAAAAGGACAGCTAGACCATCCCTATTTAACTCCCGCACAAACGACCAAAGCGAAGTGCGAAGCTCAATATCAACACCCGCGGTAGGCTCATCTAAAAGAAGAAGTCTCGGCTTATGGACAAGGGCTTTTGCGATCAACAGACGTCGCTTCATCCCCCCGCTTAACTGACGAACCCGCTTATTCCTGTGTTCCACGAGTCCTAAACGCTCAAGCAGGAAATCGATCTGCTTCTTATTGTTGGATATACCGTAATAGCCGGAATGAAACTCGAGGACCTCTTCCACGTTGAAAAAACCGTGGCTGACAATCTCTTGAGGGACGTATCCAATGAACGGCTTAGCCTCTCGGCTCGGACCAGTGACATCGACCCCGAAGACCTTGGCGAGCCCCGAAGAGGGTCTGCTTAGGGTGGTCAAAATCTGAATAAGGCTCGTCTTGCCGGCTCCGTTGGGCCCAAGGAGGCCAAAAACCTCACCAGGTTCCATGTGAAAGCTTACCTCGTCCAAGGCTTTGTATGTGCCGTAGAGCTTGGAGAGGTTCACCACTTCTAGTGGTCGGACAGCTGAGTTTTTATCTTGGGTACCCATAAAAAGAGCCTCGAACTATGCCGCGTAGCCCGTAGTCAGTAAATGACCTTTTCGAAATCGTCGTTTTAGGCAATATTCAGGAACCTTTTTCAGACCATTATGAGTGACGAATCCTTAGCCCAACAAAAACGGCTCAATGCCGAGATCCAAAGAAGGCGAACCTTTGCCATCATCTCCCATCCCGACGCCGGCAAAACTACGCTCACTGAAAAGCTCCTTCTCTATGGTGGCGCCATTCACGTAGCGGGGGTCGTTAAGGCAAAGGGCACGGCACGCAAGACAACCTCTGATTGGATGGACATTGAACGGCAGCGCGGGATCTCCATTAGCACCAGCGTTCTGCGTTTTGAGTACGACGGCAAACTCGTCAATCTACTCGACACCCCTGGCCACAAAGACTTTTCCGAAGACACCTACCGCACTCTAGTAGCCGTCGATTCGGCGGTAATGCTCATCGACGCCGCCAAAGGCGTGGAGCCCCAAACCCGCAAACTGTTTGAAATCTGCCGGATGCGGGGAATTCCCATCTTTACTTTTATCAATAAGATGGACCGGGAAGGGCGCGACCCTTTTGAGCTGCTCGATGAGCTAGAAAAGGTGCTCGGCATTCGATCCTGTCCAGTGAGCTGGCCGATTGGAAGTGGGGCTCGGTTTCGAGGAGTTTACGATCGGATTGCCAAAGAGCTGCTCCTTTTTAAGACCGATGGTAAATCACACGTAGCTAAGGAAATCCAACCGCGAAAAATCGAAGATATTCGTTCACCGGACGTTCCCACTCTCCTGTCCAATGGCCCTTCTGATTTAGCCGACTGTGAGCTGCTTCATAAAGAGCTGCTTGAGCAGTTAGATCTTGTAGAGGCCGCAGGTGAAGGGCTCGACATTGAAAGGGTCTTGGCCGGACAGTTGAGTCCTGTCTTCTTTGGCAGCGCCATGAACAACTTTGGCGTCCAACACTTTTTGGAGACCTTCCTTAAGATGGCGCCTTGTCCTGGCCCAAGAGTGACCGAGCAAGGGGAGCTTGGGCCAGAACACCCTGAGTTTTCCGGGTTCTTTTTTAAGATCCAGGCCAATATGGATCCCCAGCACCGCGATCGGGTTTCCTTTATGCGTGTGGGATCGGGCCGGTATTATAGAAATATCGCGGTAAAACACGCCAGGCTTCAAAAAGACTTTAAGTTGAATAAGGCCCTTCACTTTTTTGCCCAGGAACGAGAGCTCATTGAAGAGGCCTTTCCCGGTGATGTGATTGGAATGCTGGACACCACCGGAGACTTCCGGATTGGAGATAGCCTATACGAAGGTGGCCAACCCATTACCTACCAAGGGGTTCCGCGGTTCTCTCCGGAGAACTTCTCAACTATTGCCGTAAGCGATCCGCTGCGAAGAAAGCAGATGCAGCAGGGGCTCGAACAACTTTCTGAAGAGGGAGTGATTCAGCTTTTTCACCAGTTTGGTGGGGGAAACCTCCACCCCATCCTTGGCGCTGTCGGTGCTTTGCAATTTGAGGTGCTAGAGCACCGGCTTAAATCTGAATACAAAGTAGACTTAAAGCTGGAGCGCATGCCCTTCATTAAAGCCCGCTGGATCGTCAATAAGAGCAGCCCGGACTTTGAAAAGTCGTTGGAAAATTTCAGACACATGTCGGAGACCCAACTCGTAGAGGACCGCGACAAGATTCCTGTTGTCCTGTTCCGCAGTGAGTGGAGCGTTGGCTTTGTAGCAGAAAAATACAAAGACCTCGAGTTTTTGCCCGTTGCACCATTAAAAACTAAAAAGTAGCTTTTAGGAAATGAACCCAGATTTAAATTGCGTTGCGTCATTAATTGCGGCCTGTCGTAATGAAAACAAAAACTAATTTTAGGGGATTGAGTTGATGAAATTAATGAACAATGGGAAACTATCCCACTGTTGGTTTGAGTAGGCTTTTTTTCCTCCAAACCGTTTTATACAACCTAAGTTCGAACTCGTTCGAAAGGACATCAGCATGAATCAATGGTCAAAAGTATTGGTTGGCGCAGTAGTCGCCGGATTTCTTACCACCCATACAGTAAAAGCGGACGAAACTGCTCCTGCTCCTGCTACTGATGGCGCACCTGCCGCCGCCGAAGCCAAAAAAGACGGCTGCAAAGGTAAAGACGGCTGCAAGGCCAAAGATGCAAGCTGCAAAGGTAAAGATGGAATGAAAAAAGAACACAAGAAAAAGCACGGCAAAAAGAAGGCAAAACCCGATGCTGAAGCACCAAAAGCTGAGTAAGCACTAAGATTATGGCCCCGAAGGCGTTTCGCCTTCGGGGCCTTTTTTATGAAATCCACTGACTTCCCTTTCCTTGGCTACGGCGCTGGCTACCGCAGCTTTTATGCTGACAAATTTACCGCCTCACGCCCGGAAAAGATCGATTGGGTCGAGGTGATTACTGAGACCTACCTCCCTTGGGAAGATGGAACTTGGGTCCGCGCCATATCCACGTTAGAAAAAATCCGAAGTTTTATGCCCGTGGCCTTACACGGCGTTTCGCTCTCTATTGGGGCCTACGAGCCACTCAACGATAGTTACTTATGGCGTTGGAAAGAGCTAGTCGATCGGATTGAACCCGCTTGGATTTCCGATCACCTTTGTTGGACAGGGTTTTCAACCCACAATGCACACGACCTTTTGCCCTTGCCCTACACCAACGAAACGTTAAATCTGGTCTGCGAAAAGATCGCGCGCGTGCAAGAGTATTTTGGCAGACCGATGCTCGTGGAAAACGTATCAAGTTACGTAGAATTCAATAAAGCGGATTTTGCTGAATGGGAATTTCTGGCAGAGCTTACCCGGCGTTCAGGCTGTGCCCTGCTCCTTGATGTGAATAACGTTTATGTGAGTTCCCTCAACCACAATTTTGATCCGATGGACTACTTACGAGGAATCCCGTTAGGTTCCGTAGGTCAGATTCATCTCGCTGGGCATCGCAACAAGGGAACTTATCTTATAGATACCCACGATGAACCGGTTTGTGACGATGTGTGGAATTTATACCGTTGCACCGCGAAGCGTTTCGGGCAAGTTAGCACTATGATTGAGCGCGACGACCGTTACCCAGAGTGGAACGAGCTTGTCGCTGAAGTGGACAAGGCGAGAAAAATAGCGAAAGAAGCCAATGCCGAAACAAGAACTCGAGAGACTTCAGCAACGCTTTAAAAAGGCCGTCACCACCCCCGGGGCAAGGCAATCTCCCGCGTGGCTGGAAATCAAAGACTCGGCTCCTATTCCCTATGAGAGACGCCTAGAAATTTATCAGTATGCCTACTTTGCCCGCATCCATGAATCGCTGTGCGAAGACTTTCCACGGCTTGTGGCTTTACTGGGCGAGAAGAAATTCGAGCAGCTTTGCAAAGAATACTTAGCCAAATACCCTTCGCGCTACGCGAGTCTGGCCGAAGTGGGTAGGCGTCTATCTCTTTACTTAAAAGAGACAGAACCATGGAAAAGGAAGAGTCAGCTCTCCGACCTGGCAGGTTTTGAAT
>JAYVQZ010000454.1:0-4166 GCA_043776735.1 Deltaproteobacteria bacterium
CTTCGGTACGCAATTCTTCCACGGTCTGTTCCACGTCCGCCTTCTGCCCTTTGACGCTGGTGACCTCCTGTTTGATCTTCTCCATCTCTTGTTCGCGACGAAGATCGCCTCGGGTCTTACAGCCCCCAAGAAGCATGAGGATCAAGGCAAGACTAGAAATAAAAAAAAGAGGGCGCGAAGGAGACAAAACTAAAAGGTTCATTGGCTTTCTCATTTTGCGGCGTTGGGATCGGCCTCTGGCTCCGCAGCTTCAGGCTTGGCTTTTGCCTGACCCTGTTTTTGCAAGGCTCTGAATTCCGCCTTTTCCGCGAAAAGACGGGCTTCAATTGCGTGTTTTCTAGCAGAATCAAAATAGCCTTCTGCATAATCTCGTTTCGCACGCAGATAAAAATTTTCTGCCTTACGATACGCATCCACCGCAATCGCATCTGCCTTGGCTTTTTGAGCCGCCTTAACGGCAACATCGGCCAAGATCATTTCATCAACGGGTTTGGAACTACAGGAAACAAAAGTGGCGACCACGAAGATCGCAGTCGCCACATTTAAAGCACGCCAAAATAATTTCACGGATTACTTTGAAAGAACCACGAAGGAAGCACGGCGATTCTTTGCCCATGCGGTTTCGTCATGGCCGGCGTCAGCTGGACGCTCTTTGCCGTAGCTAATAACGGATACCTTGCTACCTTCGACCCCAAGACGGGTCATGTATTCCTTTACGGTATTGGCCCGGCGCTCACCGAGTGCCAAGTTGTATTCAGTAGTGCCGCGTTCATCGCAATGCCCTTCAATCTGAATGGAGGCCGCTGAATTTTCTTTCATCCAAGCAGCGCTCTTTTTAAGGACCGCGCGAGAATCATTTCCCAACTTGTAGCTGTCAAAAGCAAAATATACAGTTTGCAAATCTGAGGATGCGACCCCACCCGCTTCTCCGGCACCTGTGGTACCAGCACTTTCGGCCGGAAGGCCTCCTCCTGATGAATTAAAAGCAGCCTCATCCTCTTTGACATCTTTCTTGCTGCAAGCTGACAAGCCCACAATCAAAGACAATGTGGCTAGGGCTATCACAGATGCGCGAAGGTGACGGAATACGTACATGCAAATCTCCTTTAAAGTTGAACGAAGCAGGAGCGTTGCCCCCAGAGCTCTTCGAAAACAGTAATAGAAACATCTTTTTTTTCTAAATTCAACCCTGGTTACCGAACGTTAAGCCCGTGCTACGATTACCTTCATTATGCACCATGGCATGAAGGCCGTATTTTCGATGTTAATCCTTTGCGGCTCACTTTTTGCCGAGCCTATGTATATTACGTTCCCGTCCGACGTTCCCTGGATAACACGGCAAAGCAATCACTTCGAGATTATCTATCGCCGCGGCTATGACCAGTTTGCAGAGCGCGCATTAAAAAATGCGGAGAAGGCCCACAGTATTCTTTCCCCGTTGTTTCCCCCAGGCCCTGAGCTGACGTACATCGTTCTGGCTGATTTTAATGATTCCACCAATGGCTACTCGGTAGATCTTCCCTATCCGCACATCGTGATCTTTGCCGCCCCGCCGGGGCCGGGAGGAACGCTTGCAGCGCTCGATGACTGGCTTTTTTCCGTTATTTTGCACGAATACGTGCATACCCTGCATCTGTTCCCCTCCAAAGGCTTGTGGAGTTTACTTCGTGCGATTTTTGGTCCCGTCATTCTTCCCGTCGGCCTATTGCCCACTCACCTTCACGAGGGGCTCGCTACCTTTTACGAAACTGGATTTACCAGCAGGGGGCGAGGTCGAGGAAGCGAATTCCCCATGTACCGCAGAATGGCGGTTGAAGAAAAAAAGTGGGGTAACGACTTTGTTCCACTCGACCTCATGGACGGCTCTGGGACCCGATGGCCAGGGGGAACTTCGGCCTATTTTTTTGGTTACTACCTCTACGAAGACCTTTTTAGAAGAAAAGGCACTAAAGGAATCTATGATCTTGTAGATGAGTACAGCAACAACTGGCCTTACTTTGTAAATACCCCCTTACAAAAGGTTTACGGACTTGATTACAAAGCGGCTTGGAAAGAGATCTATTCGCGCACAGAGAAGGAGGCCGAGCATGAAATCGCTGACATTAAAAAAAGCGGACTAAGCCCAATTGAATTTTTGACCGAAAGTCGCTTCTCCAAGTGGGATCTAGTCGGCTCTTTGGAGGCCGATCAGGTCGTTTTCCGATCTTCGAATCCCAAAGAAGGTGCCAATCTAAACGTTTATAGCGTGAAAGAAAAAAAGGTGATTCGTCGCCATGACCTAGGAGCTTCGCGAACGGAAGGGCTTTGCTGGGGAGCCCGGGCGGGTAAAAATTGGGTGCTCTCAATAGAAAGCTCCACTAAGAATTTTTACTCCACGAACCGTCTTCAGGCTTGGCAGCCAGAGAGCGACGACACGGCGATACTAAGCTCTGATCGTGAAGAGTGGACTACCCTCAATCACCTCCACCTACTAGGCTGCAGCCCCGATCTCACTCACTTGATTGCCTACCGAGAAGTAGGGGGCGATGGCACAATCATCGACTTTTCTGTCTCGGAAAATGAGAAAAAATCTCTTAACCCCAAAGTTGAGAGTCATCGCTATTGGAAACTACCTGAAGGGAGTCGAGCCACTGGCCTTCAGGGGGGCAAAGATATTTGGTTCGTACTCCGCACAGGAAGCGAAAGTCATCTTTACCGCTGGCCGGCGAAATCGCCCCCGCTGTTATTGCTCACCACACGAGCTCAAATCTTTAACCTTCGTTTGAGTCCTACTGACGGACAGCTCTACTTTATTGCCGACTTCAATGGACGAAACGAAATTGCCCGCTGGGATCCCAAAAAGGCCACTTTACAAAAAGTGGCGACGCTTCTTAGTGGTATCAGTTCCTTTGATTTCAATGACAGTAATTTCTTAGCAACAGTCTACCGACATGGCGGCTACGATCTTGCGAAGGTCTGGCGACTTAGCGAACCAAGAATCGTTACCAATTACAAATACACGCCTGCTAAGCTCAAAACAAAACCTGCTGTTTATAATTATCGCAGTAGGACGAAAGGAGCCTTTAGCGAGGCAAAAAAAGCGCCGATGCCGGCCCCTGAGGAACCGGCACTTGAGATGAGCTCCCCTCGCCGCTACACTGCGTGGTCAACGTTATTGCCTCGCACTTGGATTCCCTCTCTGCTCTTTGTTCCCGACGGACTCCAAGTAGGTTTTTGGGTCCCGGGTTTCGATCTTTCCCAATGCCACTATTACGATATCATTGGGGGCTACGACATTCGCAAACCGGCCTCTCAACCGTTTGGCGGGATCAATTATCGTTACCGCTTCTTGGAGGCCTCTCAGCTATTGGTAAACCTCTTTTACCTACCTAACTATGTATATATAGCCACCGGTTCAGCGTTTCAAAAAGTGTGGGGAGGAAGTGTCGGGTTATCCAGCACAATAGGCTCGCTTCCGTTGCGCTGGACTTTAAGTGTAATCGACCAAAAGATTGAGGCCTTTGGGACAAACCCTGCCAACCAGTCCGTGGGAGTGGGAGTAGGCCTTGCCTATGATGTTGGTTACTCCAGCAAACCTTTGGGAGTCTCACCTCGGCGAGGAACGACACTGTCGGTATCGCATCAACAGTTCCTAAAAAAAGTGGGGAGTAGCGACAACTACTATCGCGTGACAGCCGAAGCGAAACAACACTTCTCCGCCCCTTGGTATGACGATCACATCTGGTTTCTTTCCGTTCGGGGTGGGCTCACGCAAGGCACCAGTTTTTTTAATTCTTACTTTCAGGGCGGCGGCGAAATCATTTTTTCTCAAGCGCGTACTTTCTTTCAAAACCGTGGCTTTCCTTACGGAATTTTTCTCACCAGGGAAATAATAAATGCCTCGTTAGAATATCGTTTTCCTTTGGCGCGGATCGAACGCGGGTGGGATTTGAAACCAGCATTTTTCAAAACGTTGCAAGGACGTTTTGTTCTCGACTCCACCTCACCCCGACCCGTGGGAAAGGTATTCTATACGAGCGTTGGGATGGAGGTGCTCTCTGACTGGACGATTTCCTATTACCTGCCGGCGCAAGTTCGCGTGGGCGTTTACCATGGTTTTGGGCCGTACGGAGATCCGCTACGGGTAGTGCTAGGCTTTGAAGCGTCTTTGTAGTGTGACTGAATTA
>JAYVQZ010000455.1:0-4165 GCA_043776735.1 Deltaproteobacteria bacterium
CGTAAGTTCACCTGAAAAATCGACTTTTATTTTCTTCTTCGCGATTCTCTCATCTCGGATGATGACTTTTGCCCCGGCCCGAACGAGAAGGTCCGAAACCTTTTCGAGAACGCCACGAGGAAGCTTGATTTTATCAGGCTGAATTTCTCCAGAGAAAATGAATCGCTGATGGGGGTATGTCTGCATCCGCATTCGTTGGAGTTTGTAGAATTCCGGATTTGCGAAACTAGCAGTTCTTCGCAGCTTAGCGACTATTCTCCCCGGAAGGGAATCTAGCGAAATTTGGAGCATGGAGCCGAATTCTATCTCAATGGTCTTATCGGCAAGGATCGATTCCGAACCTAGTGACACTCCCTCCCATTCAAGAATCCCTTGGTCGGCTTTCCAAGCAATATCTTGAAAAGAATCAGGGCGTGTCGTCTCTGGAGAACGCGGCATGAACTGATCCAGAATCGTCTTTGTTTCGCTGTAGCTGAGTCTCTTTATCTTACTTAAATAGGCCCACTGATCGTCGTGTGGGACCATGGATTCGGTTAGGAAGCAGCTATTTCCCTCTGCTCGGGGCCCCTTCTGCAAGGGCAAGGCAATTAGATTCCCAAATCCGCCGCGCGGAAGATAATCCTGGGATGGGAAGAAACGATCGTAGGAATCCAAGCCAAGCTTGAAATTCATTTCGGCGCAACGCGCGAGACTTAATGTTCCGAGAGACCTGCCTATACGGGCCGCAATGGGCCCCTCAAAAAATATCCAAGCGTGTCCTCCGTTACCCGATCGAGAGCGTTCGATGGCCACGTCTACCCCGAGTTCTCGTCCAGCTCTCTTGTAGAGCTGAATATCCTCCTGCCAGCCCGTTTCATCAAAGTCGCATGCTAGAAAAGGTGCCGTATCATCCTTGCGGATCGCGTAGGTGCCGATCGTTGTAGAGCCCTTCAAATGGGACTCAATAGCAACCTCATTCAGAGGAAGGAACGCCTGATGGCGGCAGTCAGAACATTTGATTTTCGGCTTTTGGCAGATCGGTTCTATCCATTCGTTTGAGCAGACTGGTGCATAACCCTGCTTGCCAGATTTCCTATTTTCCCAACGCTTGGGGAAAATATCTTCGCGACAGCGAAACAGCTCTAGGAATAGCTGCACCTTTTCGGAAGACGTGATTGGCACGAAGGATCGGGTGGGACGTCCCAGCAGTTCCGTTAGAGGGCGAGGCTCATTTGCCAGTGCTTTTCTTGCTCGCTCTAACTCAGAGAGCACGGCGGTTCGCTCTGTATCGAGAGAAGCAAGTCTTCGTTGAAGAGATTGTAGGGTCTCCTGCGAACTCATAGATTAAGCAGCTAAAGGCAACTCAATGCCGCTAAACAGGGCTATGGGGACTAAGGTCTTACGAGTTCCCTCTTCGCGTAGCTGGATGAGACCAAGATCCGCCAAGAAGCGGACATCCGAATAAACGTTTTTAAAGTCCTTCTTTAATTCCCTAGCCAAATGCGCGATAGAGCGCGGCTTGATTTGAGGAATCGCAGTTAGAATCTGAAGCCGTGGAGGAGAAAGCACCTTGGCCAGCACTTCCCAACTCGCGACCGAGATAAGCTCTTCGTTCTTGCGGGGCTTTGCTTTTCCTTGCATGGCTTTTTTCCATCGCTCGGTCACGTTATCGATCGATTCAACTACTATGCGTGCTTTTCGTAACTTCATGGCTCAAACCCGGCCTTTTGTGCGAGATCCCAGAAGTCGCTCACGAGATCTTGTTCGTTTTGGAAAAAATAGGGAAGCTCCAGTTCACCCAAATGAAGATGGGGTCCCTTGGGCCTATGGTTGCCGATTCCGACTAGCACCTGGCCGTTGCTGACCAGAAACAGAGAGAACTTAACGCCTCTGGGGTAATCCTTCGACTTGGGAACTTTCCAAATTTTGAGCTCAGCGATAGCCAATTCACCCGTGCTCCGATGGACCAAGATGCGCTTTTCACGAAGAAAGGGCTCCGCCTTCAGACCTATGGTTATACAGCCATAGATATAAGAGATCAAGTGGAGCGTGAAAAGAGCGTGGGAAACCCTCTCAAACCGTCTTAACGCATCTCACAAACGCTCAAGGGAAATCACTTTGGTTCCAGCGCGATTTCATTCACTTAGCTTGTTATTGTTGAGTTAATTGAAAATGGGTCGGCAGTTTTCAACTCCCGCCGCCCTGATTCCACTATTAATAACCAATCCTTAAGCCTTGAGAATTGATGACTGATAGAAGGAATAGAACTCATTACAAATTCTTTCGATTTTTTTCTAGCCAACCAATAAGCCCGGAAATCATTCGACCGATGGTTTCGAGTAAATGATAGTGCGCGGTGAGATCCGCGCTGGACATCTTTAGATACGGCAACAAATCCAAGATCGCGACGCATTCATAAACCGAACCGCGCGCCACGCGAAGAAAATTGTATTTTAAGAAGTCGCGACTAGGTACGCGGTTACTTTTCAAACGCATCGACCGCGCCGATCGAACCTTTCGAATGAAAAGTAACCGCGGACCTTACTTACTTGCTAACTGGCATTTCCGCTAAGCGTCGTGCCTTTGAACTCATCGGCGCTATAGTCCTCGCACAACTTTGGAGGACTCATGATGAAAGCAGTAATGTTTTTGGTGTTGGCCGTATCGGCGTCGTCGTTCGCGATAATGCCCGAAGGAACTTACAAAGGCGGCGGCACGTGGAAGATGGAAGGCACGAAGGCGACTGGTGCCTGGATGGAAACGATGGCGGTGAAGGCGGACGGTAAAGACGTCGGCCTGTTTAGTCATCTGCAGGTGATGAACAACGGCGCCGTCGTGCACGAAGAGAAAACCTCGTCGCGCTTTGTGATGACCGGTGAAGGGTTCTTCAACGTGATGAATGGCGAAAAGAAGGTCGGCTCAGGCTATTGCTTCAAGGCCAATTGCCACTATGGCTACGTGGATGCCGCCAAGAAAAATTGGGGCGAAGAAACCATTCACATCAACGGCACCACGCTCCATCGCATGGGCTCGGTCAATGGCGAGACGGGGGGCGAGAAGTACAAGACCGCCTACTTCGGCCAGGTCGACAAGCAGTAAGCTTTTGGGCAAATGATTTTTCGAAAGGGGCCGCCCCGGTTGGGGCGGCCCCTTTTATTTTGCGCGGACAACCCGCACTCTAGCGCGATGAAAAACTTTCATCTGAAATCGTTCGTATTGGGAATCTTGGCCACCACAGCAACGGGGCGGGCGCGGCAAAAAAGGGTCAGTCGACTCTTAGGACTTTCAAAGCGCATGCTTCCCAAATCCCTTAAAAGTCGACTGACCTCTTTGCTTGAATGGAGTGGTTCGCGTTCGGGCCCATCTTCCCACAAACTCCCATGAAGGGCAGGCGGTTCTTGCCCAGGTAAGATTCGGGAGCAAGAGCGGTTGATTGAACGGAGGTCGTCTAGACCTCTGGCTCTTCCTTTGCCCCGTGCTCGCGTCGAATAAATTTATAGCCTTCACCGTGTAGCGCCGTAATCGTATACATGCTCTCAGAGATTTTTTTTCTAAGATGGCTTATATGGACATCAATTGCGCGTTCCGAAATGCGAGTCTTATCGCCCCAAATCCGACGGGTAAGGTGCTCTCTATCAAATACTTCGTCTTCGTGACGCGCAAAATAGACCAGAATTTTTAGCTCTATGGGTGTAACGTCGAGAAGGAGTTCCTTTAACTCTTTCATCAAATAGACTTTTTGATAGTTTACGTTGATACGCAGATCGCCCTTTGTAAATTGCTCCTCACCCAACCGAATCTGTTCAGCTCGTCTTAATTTGGATTGTATACGGGCCCGGAGCTCATTTATGTCGAATGGCTTACAAACATAATCATCAGCTCCCAGAGTGAGCCCCATGATTTTATCCTCGACCTCGCCTTTTCCGGTCAGAAAAATGATTGGTAGAGTTTTAGTCTCCTCTTGGTTTCGGAGTTTGATGCACAAATGATAGCCATTCCCATCCGGAAGCCCGACATCAAGCAACACCAAATCAAAATTGCCAGCCGTGGCAAGCGCTTCACCTTTTATTGCCGAATCAGTAATTTCAATCTGATAAATTGAGCGCAAACTAGAAAAGACAAGGCCCTGTATTGCCTTGTTGTCCTCAATCAAAAGTAAACGTTTCATTTTTCTCCTAAATCTAAA
>JAYVQZ010000456.1:0-4150 GCA_043776735.1 Deltaproteobacteria bacterium
TCGGGGGTTTGGCATAAAACGAGGGGTCTTCCCCCCCCCCCCCCCCCATCAAAACGATGCCCAGCTCTACCGTGAAAAAGAGACGAGTGTAGCCCTACAGAATTTCGAGGCTGCGGGACTTGCGAAGTTAATGGATAGCCTGCTTGCTAACGCGCCAGTCGGGTTTGCTCTTTTGAATGAAGAGTTGAACTTCGTGTGTCTGAACCAGACTTTTTCCGAAATGAGTGGATTTGCTCCGCAGCAGCAGCTTGGCCAACCCCTGAAAAATCTTCTCAATGCACCACACCTGCTAGAGCCGATGCTGAGAGATATATTGGCAACCGGAAGACTCGTTATTGGCCATGAGCTTGTCCTTCAGAGGGCTGCGACCGTTGAGCTTTCCCGCTGTGCCTCAACTAGTTTTTATCCCATTCCCGACGGCCACGGTGGGACTTGCGGGGTTGCTCTGATTGCCGTGGACATTACGGATCGTAAGCGCGTGGATGCGAGATTGAAAAAGGTATCCGAGGAGCTCGTGCGCTCCAACCAAGCGTTAGAAGCCTTTTCTTCCATCGCGTCTCACGATCTCAAGGAGCCGCTGCGCACGATATCGATGTTCATCAAACTTTTGGACAACAAATATCACGACGTGTTCGATAAGGACGCCCACGCGTATATCAATTTCGCCGTAAGCGGTGCCAATCGAATGCAGTGGCTAATTGACAAAGTTCTGGAATATTCCACGGCAGGAAAAGCGCGCGCGGGATTTTCTGAACTGGATTGCAACAAGATTCTAGAAACGATACTCGCAAACCTCAAAGTCTCGATTGAGGAAAGCCATTGCAGTGTCACTTTCGACCCTCTTCCCAAGGTTACCGGTGATGAGTTCCTTCTCCTTCAGGTCTTTCAGAACCTAATCGTGAATGCCATAAAATATAAGGGCACTACCGCGCCCCACATCCACGTCGGCGTGAAGCGAGAGCTAAATACTTGGGTGTTTTCCGTAACCGATAACGGGATTGGAATCAGTTCAGACCATTTTACAGACATTTTCGCACCCTTTAGAAAACTACATTCGCAAAGCGAGTACGCGGGCTCTGGGCTGGGGCTTGCCATTTGCCAGAAGAATGTCGAGCGCCACGGCGGAAGAATCTGGGTGACGTCCCAAGAAGGAAAAGGATCAACCTTTTGCTTCACCATCCCGGGAGTACAATCATGAGTTCCTCAAGTAACGGCAATGGAAGTAAGCCCGGTACGAACGGAGCTAATTTTCCGGTGGTGGGGATTGGGGCTTCGGCTGGGGGGCTTGAGCCGTTAGAGGAACTTTTTGGTCAACTTTCCCCTAATGTCGAGATGGCCTTCGTCGTCGTTCAGCATTCCGACCCGACCCACGAGACGCTCCTCCCCACAATACTAGCCAGACGAACCAAACTGAGCGTCGTGAAAGCTGAAGATGGGGCGAGCATCCAACCGAAGTGTGTTTACATTTGCCCTTCCGACGCCATTCTTACCATTGGCAACGGAAACTTTCGTCTTGGTCCGCGCACCAGAACCCACGAGCCCGTTCTCTCTATCGATCAGTTTTTTCGATCGCTCGCATCCGAATTCAAACATCGGGCGGTAGGGGTGATTCTTTCAGGCAGCGGCTCGGACGGGACCTTAGGACTCGGCGAGATTAAGGCAAAAGGCGGGATCACTTTCGCGCAAGATGAGCAATCGGCAAAGTTCTATAGCATGCCTCAGAATGCCATCGCCACGGGCTCTGTGGACTTTGTCCTTCCGGCGAAACAGATTGCCCTCCAACTTGAAAAGGTAGCCCGCCATGACTACATAAAGCGAGACTCGACCGACGCCGCTGACGCCGCTGACGCCGCTGACGCCGCTGACGCCGCTGACGCCGCTGACGCCGCAAGTTTTTCAGCCCAGGGAGAAGACTTCAAGGCCATTCTAACGATGATCCAACGAAGTTCTGGGATAGACTTTAGCCAGTACAAGCCCGGCACGGTATCACGCCGAGTTTTTCGAAGAATGGCTCTTCATAATATCGAAAGCCTTACTGAGTTCGGTAACTTCCTCAAAGCAAATCCGGAGGCATTAAAGGCAGTCGCCCAGGACATGCTCATTCAAGTGACAAAGTTCTTTCGAGAGCCGGAGTCCTTTGAGCTACTCAAGGAAAAAGCCTTTCCCAACCTCGTCGATAAGCGTGCGAAGAACGACCCGATTAGGGTCTGGGTACCCGGTTGTTCGAGCGGAGAAGAGGTTTATTCCGTTCTCATGTCCCTGACTGAGTTTCTTGAAGAGGGGGGGGCACCAATTCCCGATACAGTTCTTTGGGACCGACCTTAGCGATTCCGCAATCAATAAATCGCGCGCCGCTAACTATGTCGAGAATATCACGCTGGATGTCTCGCCAGAACGCCTAAGGCGTTTTTTTACTAAGAACGCAAACTCCTACGAGGTAAATAAGTCCCTCAGGGATCTTTGTATTTTCGCTCGTCACAATATCGTTATTGATCCTCCGTTTGGAAAACTCGATCTTGTCACCTGTCGAAATGTCTTGATTTACTTGGACACGGCTCTCCAACAAAGAGCACTTTCCATCTTTCACTATTCGCTCAAACCCAATGGTATTTTGGTTCTCGGCAACGCCGAAACAACGGGAAGTGCTTCGGACCTTTTTACCCCTTTAGACTCGCGCTATCGCGTTTACGCGAAAAAGCCATCGGCAAACCGTCTGTATTTCGACTTAGCTGGCGCCCAGCGTACGGCTGAAAAGATAACAACGATCGACGCTGCCTCAGTACTAGGAGAGGGCGCATCGAAGGGCGTTCAAATGCAACGGGATGCCGATCGCTATTGCCTATCAGAATTGGTTCCCGCAAGTGTGCTTATCAACGATAAGTTGGAGGTGGTTCAATTTCGGGGAAAAACAGGCTCGTTCTTCGAACATTCCCCGGGTTTTGCAAACCTAGAGCTTCCAAACATGCTGAAAGAGGGACTTCTAACGGAGGTCCGAAACGCTATTAGCACGGCCCGGGAAAAACGAGAGTCGGTCAGAAAGGAAGAGATCCGTGTCGTCTCCAATGGAGATAAAAAGCGCGTCGCAATCGAAGTAGTCCCAAGGCCTCTTCCATCGACCGGTGAGCTTTACTTTATTCTTCTTTTTGAAGACATGGACCTTCCGGAATTTAAAGCAGCCAAACACAGACGAGAGGTGAAAAAGGCATCACGTCCCACAGCGGAGGAGGTAGAAGAACTTGCCACCGTAAGAGCGGAACTTTCCTCCACCAAGGAATATTTACAGTCTGTCACCGAGGAGAAGGAAGCTACGAATGAAGAATTAAAAGCCGCGAACGAAGAAATCATGTCGAGTAACGAGGAATTGCAAAGCACAAATGAGGAGTTGCACTCGGCCAAGGAAGAATTGCAGTCGACAAATGAAGAGCTACTTACCGTCAACGACGAATTAAAAGTTCGCAATCACGACCTCTCCGGTTTGAACGACGACTTATCCAATCTCTTTAATAGTCTCAACTCCGCCATGATTCTTTTAACTAAGGATTTGAGGGTGCGCCGGTTCACTCCGAAGGCGGAAAATATACTAAGGCTGCTACCCGCCGATATCGGTCGTTCCATCAGTGACATTAGGCCGAACGTCGAAGTTAAAGACATGGAGAAGATGCTCCTTGAAGTGATAGCAACGATGACTACCAAGGATTTGGAGATAGAAGATAATTCCGGCAAATGGTACTCGGTTCAGATGAAACCCTACCGCACCAATGATGACAGAATAGATGGTGCGGTGCTCTTGTTCACGGATATTACAGATCTCAAGACTAGCCTCATCTATTCTGAGACCGTGGAGAGTATAGTCGCCCATCCTTTGCTCGTCTTAACCGGGGATCTCAAAGTCAAACGGGCAAACAAAAAGTTCTACGAAGTTTTCAAGACATCTCCCCAGGACACGGAAAACCAGTTTATTTATAAACTGGGAAATGGGCAGTGGGATATCCCGGGCCTCAGGAAGGCACTCAATGAAATTCTGCCAAAAGAAAACGAATTTACCGATTACAAGGTCACACACGACTTTCCCGGTCTTGGACGAAGGACAATGAGGCTCGATGGTCGCAGACTTTTTTATCACCATAAATCGACGGAGACGATTCTGCTA
>JAYVQZ010000457.1:0-16282 GCA_043776735.1 Deltaproteobacteria bacterium
TCAACCATGGCGGGTAGGTTCAAAACGACTCTTTTAAAACGCCGACGTTCATGCGGATAAGTCACTCTTCTATTTTAGCCTGTTTTTCGTTGGCTCGCTCTATGGTTTAATAGGCGCATGGCACAAGTTTGGCGAAAATGTAGTTCCTGTAAAAAAGACATTCTTCTTAACTCGCTCTATTACGTTTGCTCGGTTTCTACCTGCCAAGGACGAACCACAAACTATGCGTTTTGTTCGGTGAATTGCTGGGATGCCCATCTCCCAGTGGAGCGCCATAGATCTGGCAGCGCTGGCGCCATCGAAAGAACGGCCCCCAGCACTCCTCCGGCTGAAAATGAAGCCAAACGGGTCGTTCCCGCGGCTGCTGGCAGGGGAAGCACGGCGGCGGATGAAGAGGAGATTTTGGTCGTAGTGAGTAAGGTGCGTAAGTACGTCTCCGATAAGTCGGGGATGAATACCAGCGCCGGGGTCTACGAGCGGCTAAGCGATAAAATCCGCAACTTATGCGACGCGGCCATCCAGGTGGCCCGCTCGCAAGGGCGAAAAACGGTCATGGATAAGGATGTCTTATAGGGCTGGAAAGTCGACTCAAGACCAGCTAGTTTTGGGTTATGAGCACTTTCGATAATTCAGGGGGGAAATCCCCCAAGGCAAGTTCTAAAAGCGCGTCCACAAACGGTCCCAAAAAGGGATCCGAGAGTCATGATAGCGAAGCGCCTCCTAGTCTTATCTCCTTCATGCTTAAGGGCTGGACCCCACGGAACAAGAAGATCGTTCCGATTGCTCACCTGGCAAACTTCCAAAAGCGACGAGACTCCCTATCAGTAAAGTTTCACGGAGAGTTGCTGGTCATTCCGGCTGGCCACCTGAAGGTCCGCGCCAACGATACTTTCTACCCCTTTCGCCCCTGCTCCGATTTCTTTTACCTTACCGGAAACATGGAGCCTGATTGCGTGCTCGTGCTGATGCCTGAAGGCAACAAGCACCGGCACCTTCTCTTTGTGGAGCCAAACCCGGGCAAAACCGATCCCACTTTTTTCACCGATCGGTTGAAGGGGGAACTTTGGGAAGGTGCCAGGCTGGGAGTTAAAGAGAGCAGTGTATCCTTTGGAATCGAAGCAAAGTCATTAACTGAACTCTCCGCGTTTCTTGCCTCTTTTAGCGGCTCCTCCAAGGGGAAGCGGTTTCTGCGCGGGCACAGCGCTCCGACAGAGGGCATGATGACCTTTGACGATCCCGCACAATCACTTCGCGATACCGAATTCGCTATTTCTCTCTCCGAAATGCGCCTACTCAAAGAGGACATTGAGGTCAGGGCACTGAATTCGGCGATTGATTCCACTAAACGCGGCTTTGAAGACGTGGTGACTCGATTAAAAACGGCACGAGGGGAGCGCGAACTCGAAGGCGTCTTTTTTACTCGCGCCAGGATGGAAGGAAACGACATCGGCTACGGCTCGATTATCGCTAGTGGTCCGCATGCCTGCACGCTTCACTGGAAGCGCAATGATGGAAAACTACGGAGTGGTGATCTCCTATTGATGGATGCAGGAATTGAAGGGAACTCACTTTATACCGCCGATATCACCCGCTGTTTTCCCATCAATGGAAAGTTTTCTAAAGAGCAACGCGAGGTTTATGAACTCGTATTAGCTGCCCAAAAGGCCGCTATGAAAGAGGTAAAGCCAGGAAACGACTTCCTTGCCCCCAACCGGGCAGCCATGAAGGTGTTCGCCATGGGCTTGGATAAGATGGGATTGCTTCCCATGGGAGCTCAAGAAGCGCTTAAACCTGAGAACCAGTTTTTTAAGCGCTACACGCTTCATAACGTAAGCCACATGTTGGGTCTTGATGTTCACGATTGCGCTAAGGCGCGGGCGGAAACCTATAAGTTCGGCCTGCTGGAAGCAGGTATGGTCCTTACTGTGGAACCGGGTCTTTATTTCCAACCTGACGATGGCACGGTGCCAGCAAAATATCGCGGCATCGGGGTGAGAATCGAAGACGATGTCTTGGTCACCAAAACCGGCTTTAAGAACCTGTCGGCCTCAATCCCCAGCGAAGTGGATGCTGTGGAAAAATGGATGAAGAGCTGCTGGAAGAAAAAAAATTAATCCCCTCCGTGGCCATGAGCCGTGTCAGCAGTTTCGGACACTGCCTCATGTAGGCGACTCTTGGGGAATCGAGTGCGGAACAAAGTCTCTAGATTTTCCAACATAGTAGTGGCCAGTACGGCGCGGGTCGCTAGGCGTTGTTTTTCTCCTGCGGCAAATCGGGTTCGATCTTCCGTCACATCGGTCTCAATCAACTTCCACTGTTCCCCGTCCATCCAGAAGATAAAGGTAACGTTCTTAAGCTTATCGCGACTAAGGAGCACATCCCCTCTATAGCGGCCGGAGATTCGGTACTTACCGTCGCGCATTCTTAATATTTCAACTACGGGCCGTTCCACCCAGCTCATTGCTGGGAATTCTACGACGACATGTTGAAGTAAACTTTGGACAAAATAAAACGAAAGGCGGTTAAATATGTCGGCAATTCTTCCATCGATGGATTTTAAATAGTATCCGTAAGGATGACGTTTTCTGGGAAAGTCTTTCTCTAACTGTTTGATGCGATCCCTGGCCAGATCGGTACGATTCAACGGCCCCAGGAGAATTTGAATGTCTTGTATAAGAAGGTCGGCACGGTCGGCGGCGCGACTCTGTTGGTAGGCGGCAAAGAGAGCTTCATCGGCCATGGAATAAGCAGGAGGCTCCTCGAGAAAAAATTTTGAAGCCTCCGCGGGACGTCGTGCTTTTAATAGCAAACGGCCAGCGTCGGTGCGACGCTGGTTGGTCTTGTAATAAGAAAGGCCCGTCTCAAGAGCCTCTTTACCAACGGCATCATCAGGATTTTGTTCCACGAGCTTCTCAATGGTTCGCATGGCCGTATCGGAACTTAATAACAGGTCTGATTTTGCCTTCTGAAGTTCACTGAGCCGGACAGTGTTGTCTACAAGAAGAAGTGGCTTGGAAGTGGATGTGTTTGTTGTCGCTGCCGCAGAGCTTGCAGGCGTCGTTGTTACGGCGGTCGGGTTTGCTTTAGGAAAACGGCCTTTTTTCCTTGGGGCTTCCGTGGCAGACGGATCCCCTTCCGGATTTATTACTGAAATAAAAAGGTGGTAGCCGCCAAAAGCGACAGCAAAAAGAATACCGCCAAAGAGAACGATACTAAATCGCCGTTTGAGAAATTTTCCCGTGCGGAGAATGACACTGTCTTTGTAAATCGGCTTTGCCTCTTTGTCCGAAAAGGCAAAAGTTGAGACTTCACTATGGCGAAGCTTTTTGAGCCCCGATTTGCTGAGTCGGGCCTTTTTTTCTTTTGCTGCGGCTACATCGTCGGCGTCCGTGGTTGCCGTAGGTCCGGCCCCAAAAGCATCAGGCATGAGGTCTTCAATCATGCCGCCAATCTCAGCGCCACCACCAGCATTTCCCTGAAAGGCCTCTAAAAAACGTTCAAAGTTTTTTATTGGCTGCCAATCCGGCATGCCATCGTGCCACACCATGGCATCTTCCGAAACCAGCCCCTGTTGGATCTGGCTTACGATCTCGTGTTCGGAATAGGGGCCATTTTGCTCCCCATTTTGGCCGACGTAATACTGTTGGGAAAGGGCAGGTTCCATAAAGGGGTAGGGTTCCTTGGCTTAGTGGCTAAGGATAAATAGCCGGGATCTTCCCGTTGCCATGTAATTATAGCCTGAAGGCGGGAGGGTTGGGGAGTCAAGGTGCTGTGACACTGCGTCCAAACGTGCGATTGCGGGCCGTGGTGAGCTGTTTGCGGCGGTACTCTTCATGGTTGCTCTTGCCAAAAATGCTGTCGGCGTAGGATTTCACGTCCATGATCTGAATCTCATAGGGAAAAAAGACATATTCAAAAGCGGGAACAGACTCAGGGAAGAGGCGTCCTAAGATAGCCTCACCGTCGGGGACGGCCTGCAGTTCGATTTTGGTCCTTTGGTAGATCTGATAAAGAGGGTTTTTGACCTTTACCAGCTCGCGAGCTGTGAACTGAATGGCGCGAAAATATTCGCTGGAGTGCGGGTTAAATAGGCTCCGTCCCGGTCGGGAGGCGGCAATGCGCTTTTCAAGTCGTTTGACCATTTTCTCTACGTACGCGGCCGATTCGCCGCTTTTTTGTTGGTGTACCTTGATACGGTCAATTTCAAAGGTGAGCCGTTTGATATCCACCAGCCGATTGCGCGATCTTCCTGGACGAACGTTAGGCACTCCTACGATATTTCTCTCAATGAGCAAACGCACCGCCCGAACGGCATCAATCTTAGTCTCGGTCACAAGGCGAAATCCTATACGATCGTAAATGTCTTCGACCAAGCTGTCAGTCTTGTGAAGCAACTTGATGATCTCTCGCACTCGGTCTTTGTGGTCCTTCTTTTTATAAAAGAGCAGCTTTATGCGTTCTTGATTGGGATCGGGGGACCCTAAGTAGGTCACTCCCGTCTTATCGTCGGTGAAGATGTAGCGGTCCATTCGGTTGAGGACCTGGCTTTGTACCTGCTCAAAAAAACGAAGTCTTGGATCATGGGCCAAATGAATGTGGATATGCATTAAGCGCAAAATGGCGCAGGCATAAATCTGGTCTGGGCTTACGGTGGGTTCTGAGGCCAGCAGCAAAAGTCGACGGATGTCGTTGACTGCCTTTCGGCTTCGCAAATGTTCAGGAACCTTTGGATAATCCGGGTCGGCCAAGGACTTTTCTAAGAACTCAACTGCATCGTCGAAAAATTGCCAAATGAGATCCACATCGTTGGGGTCAGAGGGTTCAAAGCCGTAGGCCTCGATGAATTTGGTCGCCTCCTCCATGTTCTTAAGTTCCAGCTTAGGAATATCGAGTATCGAGGTCCCTTCTACAATGACCCGCAGAAGTGACCAGGGGTAATCAAATTTGGTATTGGGATTGGACACGGGCGGAGGATAGCATGCTGTTACCGCTAAAAAAACTTGCTTTACTCGGCCACGCGACGCCAAAGAGCCTTTTCTAGGGGCAAATTTTGAGATTGGCTGCCATGGCTGACTCAGGATATCATGCCGCCGCTTCAATGATTTTATGGAGAGGTGGCAGAGCGGTTGAACGCGGCGGTCTTGAAAACCGTTATCGGGGTAACCCGATCGGGAGTTCGAATCTCCCCCTCTCCGAAAAATTTCGCTCTCACGAAATTTCGAAAATCGAAAATCGCTTGAAAATAGTTAGGAAATAAAAAGCCGTTGTGCGGAATTTTTCCCTCTATTTTCGATTCTTGTTTTCCTCCCGCTGATCCCGCAAAAGGGGACGGCCAGTCATTGTGATAAAATCACGGCAAATGATTAAACTTGTTTATGTTTCAGCCTTTTTTTCTGGCGCAGCCAGTCTAATTTACCAAATCGTATGGCAGAAATATTTGGTGATCCTTTTAGGCGCTCATGCCAAAGCCACCGCCTTTATCCTCGCCATCTTTTTGGGCGGGCTTAGTCTCGGTTATTATCTCTTTGGGCAATTCTCCCGATGGCGGCCGCAATCGCTGATCTCTTGCTTTGCGGCGTTGGAAGCAGGCCTTGGTTTATGGGCGCTGCTCTTTCCGTTGTTATTCCGTTTTTTCTTTACCCATAACCTTCCCCCTGTTGCCGGACTTAGCGATCTATTTGTGGGAATTCTCTTATTGCTTCCCCCCACGATTCTAATGGGGGGTACCTTGCCCCTGATCACTCATGCAATAGGAGCCAACGACAGTGATCCGAGCCGAGTGCATGCCAAGGTCTACGGATGGAACACCCTTGGGGCAGCGGTCGGCTCCCTGCTGGCAGGTTATATTTTGCTACCAAGATTGGGATTAGTGAACGCTCTGGGAATGGGGGCCATGCTAAATTTCCTGGTGGGGTGCTTTGCCTACTTATACTGGCGCCCCCAAGCTCGCGCAATGATGACGCCTGAATTGAAGTCCTCCCCAGTTTCCATGTCCAAAATCACTCCCTCGCAAGTTCTGATTTTATCGATCAGCTTTTTATCCGGGTTTGTCCTTCTGGCTCTGGAAAATATTCTTGTACGCTATCTCAATCTTTCAATCGGTTCGGCGCACTACAATTTTACGCTGGTGGTTTTTCTGTTTGTGATGGGTCTAGGAGTTGGATCGTTAACACTTAAACCGAAAGCCAATGAGCCAATGCAAATCGTTCGAAATCTGCTTCTTAGCGGATTTGGCTTTCTTGCCATTTATTGGACCATCTCGTACTGGCCGTATTGGCACCATCTGATTCGCATTTCCTTCCAAGCGTCCGAAGGGGATTATCAGCGTTACCAACTCTCGCTCTTCTTGGGTTTTGGATTACTCTTGTTGGCTCCCCTTATTATCGCTGGGCGAACCCTGCCCCTCTGCTTTCATTTACTTCGCGACAGTTCAGAACTGACTGGGTTTCGAGTGGGTCAACTTTACTCGATCAATACTTTGGGTTGTGTTCTCGGGGCCTTGGTTGGTGGTTACTGGCTGCTAAATTTTGTTGACCTAGACATTCTATTTAAAATTCTGCTCGCCTTGGTGGCGGTTGAACTGGTGCTGGGCCTCCTGTTCGCTCGCCTATCCGCGCCGCTGTTTTTCTGGGTAAAAAGTCCTCTTGTTTTTTTCAGCATGGGGTTTCCCCTCATTGCTTTTTTTCTCCTGGAATCTCACCTAGGCATTTTCTCCAACCAGCCCATTTTGTGACGGCCAACGAAAGCTCATATCAGGGACGTGCGGCCTTTACTGACTATATCGGCAAAGGATTTGAATACGTTTTTTACAAAGACGATCCCAACACTTCCGTGGGAATCGCCCGGATTATGGCTGATGATAAGGAGACATCCCGCACGCTTCTGGTAAATGGAAAGTCAGATAGCAACACAAATGGAGATCTTTCAACTACGCTGATGCTTGCTCATCTGCCCTTACTTCTTGCTCAAAAAATTGAGAGTGTTGCCGTCATCGGTTTTGGGACCGGAGTCACCGTGGGTGCTGTGGTAAGCTATCCGGAAGTTCAAAAAGTTGACGTCATAGAGATCTCAAGATCTGTCATCGAACAGGCTCCCCTTTTTGATGCCTATACCAAAAACGTCTCTCGAGACCCTCGAGTACATTTGATTGAGAACGACGCCTTTAAATTCTTTAAGAAAAATCCCCTTAGATACGATGTCGTTATTAGCGAACCCAGTAACCCATATGTCAACGGCGTTGAAAATCTGTTCACTGACGAATTCTATAGACTCGCCAAATCTCAATTGGGACCCGAAGGCGTTTTCGTTCAATGGATGCACACCTATTATCTAAGCGCGGAAATTTTCACAAAAATTCTCCGCACGATAAATGGTCAATTTCCCAAGGTACGGATATTTCAATTGCGGCAAGGCGACGTTGCCATCATAGCTTCATTGGGTCCCGTCAGCGCTAAGCAATTAAAGAAAGCAAGTCTTCGGATGCAGATTTCCTCGGTAAAAGACTCGCTTCACAGCGTAGAGGTTAGCCGAATCGAGACAGTCTTAGCCACCGAAGTGATGCCACCATCGTTGACTTCACTTTTCACCAACACTTCGGGAGCCGCTCTTCGTTTGGAGCAGACCACTCTTAATTTCGAAGCCGCCAAAACAAAGTTCATGAGAACCAATGCGAATGTATTTGAACTTAGCAGCGAACTGCTCCCCCGATTTTATAAAAATGATTTTCTCTTATCGCAATGGTTACAGGGAAAAGATCTCACTTTGGAAGCCTGGCAGGAGTTTAAGCGAGTATTTTGTGAGCGAGAAAACACTCGCCATCCCAATCTCTGTGAAGCAACGTTTGTTTTGGGAGCCTTACTTTCCCCTAATGAGCCCTGGGACGATTCCTTACAAAAGGTATTTGCCAAACTGGAGTTGAGCAAACTGGCGCCCTTTATTGAAAATCGCAAGAGAACCTTTTCACGGAAGGAAAAGACAGCGGTCGATGAGGGCCTAAATTGGATTCGTCAGCATCAAGGGGCGATTGTCCAGATCCCACTATCTCGGGTTTTACCCTTGTATGATGCCTGTCTAGCATCGGTTCCCAAAACAGATTCTCTTTACGGTGAGTGTCTTTTTCATCGTCTGTTTGTTCAAGATGCCCGCGGCGTGCCGAAAGTCGAACTAATGAATGATGCTGGCCATTATCTAGAATGGTTCAAAACCCTTAAACCAGCCGCGGTAAACTATTCCACTTTTGTCGCCGCTAAAGTTCGCGTAGAAATTTGGATTCAATAGAAGTTATTACGACGGTGCCCATTTCGAAAAGTTCTGCCATCGCGGGTTTTTCCGTCGATTCTCGATTTTCTTCTTAGAAATAAGTCCCCGAGATAAACCGCTGCCAATGAGACACAGGCTGGATCGTGCCTTGCTTGAAGGTCGCTCGATGGTGGCAAACTCCTACGGAGTTCGCATCTCACACCAAAAGGACAACGAAAACCTGGATTGACATCATGCGCTATCACTAATGGCGCTAGGTTAGTAGTAAGTGTGGAATGCTTGTGTCGCTTAATCCGTTTTTTACGGCAGTAGAACCCTTTCGAGAGAAAACAGGGATTTTTTCTCGCTGCCAACGCCACTACAACGAATCGGATCTACTCCACTGGGCAGATATACGGTGGCCTTTACCAAGTTACTGTTCGCAGAAAAAGACAGCGAAAGATAGGTTGGAATAGCGCACCCATTGCGTAACATCCTACCGGTGGTGTGGTAAACGGCCTCTTTTTCATCGAATTTTAAAGGGGAAATGAAGGAATGGGCAAAACGCAAAACGCCGTAACCATTTGAATAACTACTCGTCCAATTTTGGCTCACTTCATCGAGGTCTGAAATTAGCATTTTTAGGTTCTTTTTTTCAACCCCAGCATAGTTTCCCTTCAATGCTGAATCGGCAGCACTATCTCCAGCTTCCATTGCCCCGATTAGGGCGAAGTAGCTAGACTCGCTATTGGCCGCTGTCCGAATGGAAAAGAAAGCGCTCACGACAAAGACGGAAAGCAGAATCGATCGCATGTTAGGTCTCCTTGGTTGTAGCAACCGACATGGTTTCATGGGGAAGTGCGACCTGTCATGACCCATGGCACTCAAACGCCTTGTTAGCTGTGAATTTAGGAGCGGGTCGCTTTTTTGTCGACTTTCACCCCGGCAAAGCCGTAGCTGAAAGCGTGAAAAAATATCAAAAGATTTCAAAACTTAAACCCACTCAGTTCGCTGTGGGCATTCTTGAAATACATGAAAAAGTGGCTGAGCTAGAAGCGCTTAGTAAAAGTGAACTTAGAAAAAAGATTAAAGACACCCCGATTCCGGTCGTTATTTCCCCCCACAAAGATCTTTACCTCGTGGATCATCACCATTTTGCTTTTGCTTGTTGGCATCTTGACGTCGAAGAACTCAGGATCAAAGTGGTCCGTGACCTTTCGCATAGAAACCTGACGCACACCCAGTTTTGGAAATTAATGAAAAGATTGGATTACTTTTATCCGTACTGCCAATTTGGAGAAGGGCCACGTAACCCCATATACCTTCCTCGGGACATTAGTGGGTTAGCGGACGATCCCTACAGAAGTCTCGCTTGGTTCGTAAAAAAAGAGGGCGGTTATCGGGATGCCAAGATAAATTTTTCCGAGTTTCGGTGGGCTAACTTTTTTCGCGCAAAGAAACTTCTCCATTTAGAGGGGCGCAGAGGCTTCGCAAAGGCAGTAGGAAAGGCACTTATTTTAGCAAAAAGCCAAGAGGCCAAACGACTTCCGGGATATTTGGCCTCAAAATAGGGTGAAGAGCGAGCCTAGAAATGCACAAAATATCAAAAGAGAGGTTAGCGACAAAAGAAGGACCGCACCTGCCGCGCAGTCCTTGGCAAACTTGATCGAAGCGTGCTGCTCAGGATGCAGCCTGTCGACGACATGTTCCAATGAGGTATTAAATAACTCTGCGGCAAGAACACTTCCCATGTTCAAAGAAATCACGGCCCACCAATAGGCGTTAGCTTTTGCCAAAATAAGAATCAAAATTACCACTGGAATGGCTAAGGTTTGCGTACGAAAACTCGACTCTGTTTTCCAGGTGGTAACGATTCCCTGCAGGGCAAAACCCAGCCTCTTCCCGAATGAAAGAGTTTTCAATGAGCCGTCTTTTTGGTCAGGCTCAAGGTACCAGCTGCCACTAAAAAAGCCCAAGCCGCTCCAAGCAGCATTCCACTAGCAACGTCTGTGGGGTAATGAACGCCTAAGTAAATGCGGGTGCCACCAATGAGAAGGGCGATTAACGAAGCAAACGAAAAGAGGACTGCCCGTTGCCCAAGACGCGGAAAATGGCGTGCCGATATAATGGCGATAGTGAGGTAGAGAGCAGTCGCTCCTAGAGCATGGCCGCTGGGGAAAGAAAAACCAGTCACCTCAATAAGTTGTGGGACCACATGCGGCCTTGGACGTTCCAAAATAGATTTGAAAGCATAAACGCAAAACCCCGAGCCAAGGCTTGCGATGATCAGATGTACGGCGCCCAGCCAGTCTTTGAGGAGTACAAAAACCCCAATGCACAGCGCTACGAGTAGAGCAACGACGGTGGAGGAGCCCAGCGAGGTCAAATCAACCGCCATCTGAGTGATCAAGGGACGTCGGAATTTCTCAATAAAAAGCAAAATGCGATCGTCCCAAATCTGAAGGACTCTGGCGTCTTCGGCATCAAAGAATACGTTGTAGCCAATCTTTATAAAAAGCCCAAGTAGCAATAACGACAGACCGGCAAAAAGCAGTTGTTGAATGATTCTCGGGCTTAAGTTGGGAAAAGATGCCTTTGAGGTTTGAAGAAACGTTCGGGTTTCCTCAAATATTTTATGTAGTTTTTCCATGGCATCTTCCCCGGGTTCTTCCGGGGGGATACTAGCATGGGGTTTTGCCAAAGTTCATACCTCGTTCAGAAACGTAGAGAAGCCGTTATAGAGGCGCGGGATGTCGGCATTTTGGGATCTTAAGTCACTCACCAGTACATGAAACGAATGGGGAAGGGCCAGAGTCTGGCGACGTTTCTGGTTTGTTACCCGTGGCAACTTCGAAAGCGCTTGGCGCGCTAGGAACTCATGTTGGCGTGAGCCATACCATTTGGGTTGGGCTAGATCGTCTAATAGCACCCCGATAAAATAGGAAAGAATGAGCTGAGAACGAGAGGGGGCAGTGGACGGGGCAAAGACCGAATCAAACGTGCGTTGAGCATCGGAAAATAGATTATGGAAAAAGGAAAAGCGCTCCGAATTCGCATTGAGCAAGTGATCGGCGACGTCATGGGTTCCTGAAAAGGCGAGTTGGCGTTTCGCCATAAGGCTAGCCTGGGTCTTGGCGATATTATTTTTGATCTCCCATTCGTTAGCGAAAAGGTAGGCCACCCTTGTCTTGCCGTCGAGGTTGAGACAGGAGGTCAGTATCCAGTCGCGCACCACGACCAGCTCAAATCCCTTGGTGCGGAAGTTTGTAGCAACGCGATTTGGAAAAATGGTGATGGTGGAAAGCTCGCCATGCTCGTCGAAGGAGGAACAATCGATGAGATACTTAAAATCACCGTGACACAGCTTCAGTCCGACTCCATCCAGGCGGCGGAAACGAACTCCCAGTTCCCCGTGGCTTGAGATAATTTCGCTATGCCAGGGATTACTCTCAAATGAGCTAGCTCCAAAGAAAGGGCTAAGCCGATCGTAATCTGGGTTTCCTAACTCGAACTGTAAACCAAGGCACGTGCACAAAGACGCCATGGCAGGCTCATCTTGAAAGCGAATGACCTCATTATGCAATCGCAGCTGGGAAATCAGTTTTTGTTTTCTCGGCAGATCGAGAGTAATTACCCTGGCCATTGCGTTCATGACTAATCCAGATCCAGTCCAAGATCGTGGTGAAGAACGCCCAGGCAATACCTCGCCCTGGCGAGATCGTCTTCGGACACTTTATCTAAAGTGACGTTTTCTCCGTTTACCCGGAAGTGTCCCTTAATCAGAGCGAGGCATTTTTCCGAGTCCTGCATTACCTCACACAGAGCGTTGTACTCGCCGGCTTTGGTCGTCTGCGGGAAGGATCCGATACGGCAACCACTAGCTAGAGGTTTAACATTCATTCCGCGCGGCGTTCCGGCGGCATTGAGCGTGGGAGCGGCAGAAAGCCCTACGGCGATGGCCGAGGCCAGAAATGGGGAGATTCCTTTATTTGGTTTCTGCATGAGCGAATCCTTTCAGCTGAGGAGTGGTTTTGGATGTTTCATCCGTCCTCTTGCAGTAACCATAGGCTCAACTATTGCTGAATAAAGTGAATTAATTTCACTTAAATCGTTCGAAAATTCAGAATGATCGAAGGGGTCGCATTACGCCTTTAGTAATCCAGAATGCCGCTAAGCACGCTGTCTATCCATTTCACATTCGTCTTTAGATGAAAGAGAGTTTTTGCGGTGTGATTTGCACTCCAGGCCACCGGCATGTCGGACTTAAAGAGCTGTGCCGTTGGTGTGTGATCGATGGCGCGGATAGTGTGGGCAAAGCTCGCGGCTACTTTGGTTAGTCTTTCAGAGGCAAGCCACGTTGAGACCCCATTCTCATCTTCGTCGTCGCCATCTTTCACAAGTAGGTAAACGGGGTTGGTGATGTAATTAATGGTGGGAATTCCTGCCAAATACCAATCTCCCCCATCCGACGGAGGAAAATCTCCGAGTGGACCACTGGCGCCCAGCAGCACCGTTCGATCCACATTATATTTTTTAACACCGCCCATAATGGCCTTAACCAGGTGGGTGTTATAGGAAGCGAAAATGGCTCCTACTTCGGGCCTGTCTGTGGGGACTAACTTTCCGTTGGGCCCCTCTTCTGCCTCGCGAGCCACGTGTTCGATAGAAATTTCACTGACGATACGCGGGTACTGGCGCCGGTACCAAGGGCCACGGTACTCAACTAGGTTAGGGTGGGAGTGAATAAAGGATCGGGTACCCACGGAGGCATAGAAATGGCCGGAACTAAGTACGATCAGAATCGTCCGTTTTAGGCGAGGGCCGGACGCAAAGTGTTTTGCCAGCGCGAGCACCTCGGCGACGCCGCTCCCATCTTCAACCGGTGATTTAAACGGGGCATCGATATGGGAATGAACGACGATAATCTCGTGGGTTTCCCCAGGAATCTCACCCACCACATTAAAGGCTTCAACCGGTGTGTTTTTTGCTACCGCGGTAATTCGTGCCCGCAGTTTCTTTTTTAGAAGGTACTCAAAGTCTTTGCGACTGTTCTTACTTACCCAAACCGCTGGAAGTTGTTTATCGCGGATGTCTTTTTCCTTAAAACCGTAGGGAGCGTACATGCGGTAATCGCCCCCAGGCTGATTTTGAAGGATGCCGACGTAGCCGACTGCCCCGCTTTTTACGGCCAGCTGGTAGGCTTCCCAACCGTTTCTTACCCAGGTGGCGGGGTGGTTCATCAGAGGCAGGGTGTTGTCGGGATCAAAGTAACCAAACGTCTTTGCCAACTGCCGAAAGAGGTAGGTATTAATTTCGGGAAATTCGATGTCAGCTACGACTATCTTTCCCTTCCACTGCGGCACCGGTTTGTTGCGCCAGTTGTAGTAGTCGACAATACGGGTGGTAGCGGCGGTCAATTCTCCCTCGACACCATCTGCTGTGGTTGGGGCCGAATGCGCGACCGGAAAGGACGGGATGACTAACGTTGACTCTTGATCAAACGCTTCAAGGGCGGATTTCCCTAGATCTGGCTCCCAGTAGACCAACGGGTATTTATGGTCGGGGGCACGGTGGGCTACGTCGTTACTCTTTTGCTGTTCGGGTAGAAGAAGCGGATCTATTACCTTTTCAAGGCGGACGTTTTTGAGTCCGAATTCCTCAAGTTTCCCTTTCAGAAACTGTTCGTTCTGCTTTTGCCCAGGGCTACCTGGTTGGCGATTGCCATGATTGAATTTAGTTTGGGCGTTTACCCAACCCACCATTTCACTCTCGGAAAAAAGATGGTCAGCTTCCGGATTATCATCCGCACGGCGAGGGGTGAGCACCTTGGCGGTCGCCCCATCCAAAACGACCAAAGAAAGAAATAGAGAAATAAGGAATCGATTTTGCGACAAGAATAGAATCAAAGAATCCCCCTAAATCATGCTTGGCGAAAGAATTGTCCTGCCGAGTCAAATGTGTCAACGTTCCCCCTACCTATGGGGGAGCCCCCTTTCTTGTGGCTGTTAAAGTCGTCCAATAGTTGAGTGGCAACTCTTAGGACGGTATAAGTTAGGGATGGCCAACTTAAAGCTCTATCATGCCGAACGTTCTTCCTCTTCCTGGCGCGTCCGCTGGGGACTGGCCCTCAAGAAGGTTTCTTATCAGTCAGTGCTACTCGATCTCCTTGCCAAAGATCAGGAGAAAGCCTCATTTCGGGAACTAAATCCCGTCGGCTTTGTGCCGTGTTTAGAGATCGACGGAAAGCCGCTAAGTGAATCATTGGCAATTTTGGAATGGCTGGACGAAACGATTCCCGCTCCCGCGCTCTATCCTAAAGATCCTTTTGCGAGGGGCCAGGTTAGACAGCTTGCCCTGCTTGTGGTTTCCGGAATCCAACCGTTGCAGGCTCTAGGGGTCCTGGATTTCCATTCGAAAGATATCGAAAAAAGAGCTGCCTATGCCAGGCACTGGATACAAAAGGGACTCAACCATTTTGAAAAACTTGTAGCTCGGACTGCCGGTGATTTCAGCTTCAAAAATGAGCTGGGGTTGGCCGATCTCTGTCTAATACCCCAATGCTGGAACGCCGCGCGGTTTGGAATTGATCTTACAAATTATTCAAAGGTGAATTCTATTTACGAGCGGTGCCTAAAAACAGAAGCCTGTTCATCTACTGCGCCAAAGTGACAGCTAATAGCAGTCTTTTGGAGCCACCCGTTCGGTGAATACCGATAAGACTACCTTGCTGTCTTTCTTCGCATGGCAGACACCGCCAAGAACTTTACGTTTGAGATTTTCGGAATAGAAGGCAAAGGTTTTTCTTTTTGCCAAGTCGCAAGAGGAATGGGAATCAAAAACCTGAGGGGCCTCTTCCTGTTTGACCACGTAGCGATCTTTAGGAGAAAGCAAATTAACTTCCGTTTCTCCAGACCACTCCCCACATACCAACCCGACTGGCTTCTCAGTGCCGTTGTTAAGTAGTCGCCGAAGTTCCGGTAAAAGACGGTCGCAGGCATTAGCCTCATTTACGGTGATTAGCCGATCAAAGCCCATGCAAACCGGGTCTTTAGAGTAATAATGCAAGGCAAGATCGTTACCTCCGACATGTCCTCTGGGAAATCTCATACGCGAGACCGTAAGGCGTTCTAGGTTGCCCGCCTCGATCTCTGAGATGAGAGCCGAAACCTTGGTCTTAATATTGGGGAGAACCATTCGACCAAAAGAGTAGGGTCGTTTTAACGGGGTTCCCATTGCATCAATTCTTACGACGAACTCGCCAGCGAGGGTTGAGGTTCCGCTGTTAACGCAATAGGCGATGATTGGTTCCAGTCGTGTTTCCGTACGAAAGTTTCTCAACTCAATTTCGACGTCTTTTAGGCAATCCGACTCATTTGGGAAACCAATTGTGGTGAGGGAAATTCGGTCTGGAATGGTGGTGACAATATCGACCGGTTTTTCTGCCGCGTAACTGAGGCGGAGATCATAGCGTTTTTGATTTTCAATGCATTGAGCATGGACGACTTTGTTACCGGTCTTTTTTTCAAACTCCCCAACGACCCGAGCCAACTCCGTCTGGCAACCAGCGGCCGAAACCGGAAGGGCCTTAATGCGGTACTCAAACAGATCGTTAGCCGAAGCGCTAAATGAAAAGAGCAGCGAAACCAATAATCCCAAACCCATAATATCCCCTTATTAGAAGTAGCACCTTAGAGGTAATCAAGGACCAAGACAGCGTCACGCCACAGGGGGTCGCAGCTCATGCTCTCTCGGATCGAAGGTGCGGTAGTCTCAAGCATTTTAGGACGCAGATACCATCGGACGTCTCTCATGTACTGCCTGATGATGCTGATTACACAGAAACCTTAAGTTGTCTGGATGATTTAGCCCTCCCTGAGACACTGGAGTTACATGATGCAGATCAAGCCAACGGCGCTGCTCACATTGCCTTTGGTCAGGTGTGGTAAACGAACAGCGCACTCCCTGCCTTCGCACCACTTCGTGTTTTACATGAGCGGGAATGGGGTGCCGCCCGGGTTTTTGCTGCTTGGTGTTTCCTAAGGAA
>JAYVQZ010000458.1:0-16248 GCA_043776735.1 Deltaproteobacteria bacterium
GGAGTAAAAGTCGGTGTCGGTGACGGAGTAAAAGTCGGTGTCGGTGACGGAGTAAAAGTCGGTGTCGGTGACGGAGTAAAAGTCGGTGTCGGTGACGGATCGTAAGTGCACAGCACTTCGGCAATTTTTGCTAGGTTAGTATTAAAAACAGATGCTGTATTCTGAGTGCCATTGTTGGTTGCCGCGAAGAGGCAGGCGGGATCAATATCCGTGGTCAGGGCAATCTGAGTATTTGAGAAAAAATAATTGGCATAGAGGTCACCAACATTACAAGGAGCGGTGTTGGCATTAAACAGGCTCGATCCGGTATTGCTCCACCACGTTGTAATGGCTGGGTCTTCGATATGATAAAAGACATCGTTAGTACCGTCGTTTAACACAAAAGATTTGTGCAAGTTTCCGTCGTAAACAGGGCAAACCTTGTGGCACATGGCGATAATGTTAGGATCAGTAACTGTAGCGTCGCAAAAGAAAGTAGGTCCAGAATTAGGGGGAGGGCAAATCCCATCGACACATTGGGTTTCCCAAGTAGGATCACGTGGTCCTGCGAAGATCGCGGCGACACGAGTTTCCGTAGTATCCATTCCGTTGACGGCGGCGAGGTGGTTTTTTGCACCGACCATTCCCGCACCTAGGGTAAAATCAATCAGCGCAGTGCGAGCAGGATCTAAATGCAATGAGGCAATCTTACTCGCCGTTGTCGTTACCCCAGCCAGCATTTGGTCTGACGCTGCGGCGTCTATGATTTCGACGCGGTCGGTGGAGGCTACGTTTTTGGACACGTTTGCCATTTTAAGAAATTTGTTAGAAGTGGGAAACCAGCGAACGTCCTCGTTAGACGTCCAACTGGTTGTCTGCGTCCAAGGATCAATGTTGGGGTCAAAGGAAATTCTGGCGGTTCGGGTGTGAGCGCTATCGATCTCAACAGGACTGCCCAAAATCGTGTCAATGTTGCCATCAGTGATATTGGGGAAACCGGTTGCACTTACCCCACTCTCTCCTCCAAAACGAGTGATGAGAAATTGCATATCCCCACCCTCCATAATGATACTGCTGCCTTTTTTATTGGTTAGCGTAATTTGAAAAAGCTTTTGATTGTCGCGTGAAATGGCGGTCGCTGGGCTGGCCACGGCAAGCTGAACATTACAGCGGGTCACTTTGTCCGCTAAGCCTGGAGAATTAGAGAGAAGTGCGGCGCCTCTTCCCATTGAGGTTGATTCGAGAAAATGGACTCCCGGCTGAAGTGGGCCATTATTTGGAGTCGCGAAGGCTCCTGCCTGAATTTCTTTTCCATTCTCGTTTATCACGAGATCGTCACAGCTTCCTGTGACGGAACTTCGGCCGTCCGGATTTTCCACGAGCAAGACATCGGCTGAAACCACAAAGTAATCGGTAGCAGAATTTGCCCGGATGAAGACTTTTTTTACCGCCATGACTGATACAACTCGCATATAGGCGTCGGCCGAGCAACTCGGCAAAAGAATTAGCGCAAGACACGCTAGCACCGAGGCGGCAAAAATCTTGGCAATATGTGGGAACGTTTTATTCAATTCGCACCAAGAGAATAAAGAAAGTTAGTAAAAGTAACGGGGATTCTCGTCTTGCGTAACGATGATGAGATTAGATCTGGGAAACGAGTTAAGAAGAAAACTTAAAGTGTATCTCCATTATGACGCAACCAACATTGTGCGTCAATCTTAATATTGTTGCTAACCGCCTGTAACAAAGCGTTATTTCGCTGTCTACGGGTGGCACCATAATTGAAACATTTGGGTTGCCTCAGGCGGGGGCTTGCAAAAATAAAAAGGCCCGTGTTCCCAAGGAACGCGGGCCTAAATTCGATTTTAAAGAGAGTTCTTAGTTCTCAATCGAAGTAACGCGAGCCGTGTCCCCACGAAACTCATACATATTTCGGTATTGAGAAGCTTTTAGTACCGTGGAAACTTGGAAATCCAAGTCCATGACGATAGAGGCCAATGGAGCTTTTTCGCTGCCCACATTTGCCGTAGAAACCCGGTTTACATTGAAGTTAACCGTATATCCCCAAAGCGCTTCCACCTTGTGAGGTAATACCGTGACGGCGTCTAGATACTTGCCGCGGCCTTGATAGGTCCCGTTGTAACGATGGGCCAACGTATAAGTAAGGTCGAACACGGTTGAGCCAAACCAGTTTTTTCCAAACTTACGAAACGAACGGTAATTCATTGGAGTGAAGCCTTCTAGCTCCTCAGGTCCTTTCACTCCTTTGGGAACCGCGTTGGCGTAGGCATATTTCACATTGATAACGGGTCTATTTTTTTCGATGATTTTCCAGATTTTTTCGCCGAGATTAACGATCTCATTGATCTCTTTGAGAATGTCATCCGCGCTAACCCGCGCGCCATCCGTGTTCATCATTTCGATCTGATTAATAACACTTTGTGGAGTGGCAACCTCTTCAGTAAAGATTTGTAAACCGAGTTCGTTTTTAATGACTCCGGTTTGAGCAAATGCCAAAAGTGGAAATGCCGCTACTAAGAATAGAATGCGTTTCATAAGTCCCCCGTAACCTGTTAAAAAATTTACGACGTTCGCCGGCGCAAATTATCGGGAAAGCATGGCATGCCGATTGGGGACGCCAAGGCTCAGCGCGCCAAGACAGCAATAAAAAAAATGGGCAGTGTACCTCTTCTGATTTATTGCTATGCTGTGCCGCGTTTAATTAAGAAGGAGTGAGTCATTATGAGCGACCAAGAGGATCTTCAAGCAGAGTTAGAGCGACTACGAGCTGAAAATTCAGCACTTAAGAAAACATCGGCAAAGGGCTTGTCGATGAAGATTAGCGAAAAGGGTGGGCTTTCTGTCTACGGATTGGGACGTTTCCCGGTCACGCTCTATAAAGAGCAATGGACACGTCTGCTGGATATGGCTGAAGAGATCCGAAATTTTATTAAGTCTAACGACGCTCAGCTAAAAGCTAAGGTCTAATCAATACGATCTCTCAGGCCACTAGGCCTGGGAGTCTCAAGCCTCTTACTTATTGTGTCTGGCTGTCAGGCCGCGGACTATCCAGCCAGTCGCCGATGGTCTTTTGTCCGCTCGACTTTGCCTCTTTGGTCTCTTTAGCGGCGGTGGGTTCCCCATTAGAAGTTACATTACGCCTTGTGACAATGTCCTGCGGAAATTTTGCGTGGATCGGGTATTTGAAGTAACGAATAGTCCCCGAAAACTTGGTTCCTTCTTCCAAGGTTCCATTGTGGTGGACCGTGGCTCCGCTTGAGTTCCCAAGCACCAGCTTGATCTTTTCTTTCGAGCGAAAAGTCAGTTTGTCATTTTCTTTAGAGATCGCTTGGACTGGGGCGGCTCCATCAATGATAATTTTGTACCAGGTCTTTTTTTGAGTATCCACGACCAGCTCGTGTTTGAACTCGCTTGTGGCTTCAGATGCAGTCGCCGGCGTTTCTTGAGTCTTAGTTCCCGCCTCATTTGCCAGCTTCTTTTCTTCGAGGGGTTTGGTTTTTTCTGCAGCGGGCGGAGTTGCCGCGACGTCTGGCTTAGCGGGAACTACAGCTGCTGCTATTGTCTTAGCTGGGGCTTCGACAACGGCTAGCGGTTTATCTTCTGCTTTTACGCTCGGAGCCGCAGCCATCTCAGCGGTTGGGTTGGCTAGCGTTGTGCTTGGTTTCTCGGCAACCTGATTGGGCAAGAGTACCAACGGGGCGGCTTCGACCTTGGGTGGTTCAATAACTGGGGCAACCGCAGCGATCTCAGCGGCAGGCTCTGGTGGAGTCGTTGCTTTTTTGCCGATGGTGATGAGTGTCCCGACAAGAATAACCAAAAGAACCATTCCCACGCCCATCAAGATTTTGCCCGCTGGAAATGGCTCTGCCTGCTCAATCAGTCGAGAAGGATTGACTGCGGCGTGACTCCCCGGTGCGTGTGCCGGTGCGATGGGGTTAACCTTTTCGGGTTCAACTGGAGTGATCCCTTTTTGCTCGTAAAATTTGGAAAGGGTCTCTCTAGGATCAGCTCCAACGTATTTGGCGTAGGCGATAAGAAAGCCTCGAAGAAAAGGCTCTGGCGGAAGTTCTTTCCAGGACTCTTGTTCGATGAGCTTAAGGTGTTGAATATGAATCTTGGTGATTGAGGCAATTTCCTCAAGGCGAATCCCCTTCTGCTCACGATGATTCTTTAGAAATTCTCCCACTCCCGTCATGTCATATTCCCGCGGCTATAGATGAGATCGAAAACCTTCGCTGGCACCAACCGACCAAGGCGTCTCTCAGAGTTCTTTGCCAAAAATTCGTTAAACGAAAACAAAAACTTTGCTGATCCCCGGCGCTACTGGAGATACTTTAAAACTTCATTGGACCTGTCCACAAAAGGACCGTTTTTGTGACGTTCGATTAATTTCTCAAACTGATTTTTGGCCACTGACTTTTGTCCCATCTTCATCAAGACCAGACCCAATTTGTATTGGCTCTCCTGAAAAAGAGGGCAATGAGTCGCCGCCTTTTGAAAATACTCTGCCGCCTTAGGGTACTTCTTCTCTTTTGCGTAAACATCGCCAAGGTTTTTTGAGGCTAAACAAAACTGAGGCGAAATATCGAGCGCCTTTTGGTGGTATGCCTTGGCCCGACTCATGTCGCCAAGTTTATAATGGGCAAAACCCAAATTCGTGTAGGCGTTTTCTGGGGTCAGGTATTTATCTGAAGCCGCCGCCTTTTCAAAAAAGGGAATGGCGTCCTTGTAACGGTCCTGGCGATTATATAAGACCCCTAAGTTGTTCCAAACCTCTGGAAATTCAGGTTGTATTTTTAGGGCCCCCTGAAATGCCTCTTCGCTTTTGGGAAACCTCTTGGTTTCCATGTAAATGAGCGCAAGGTGGTTGTAGGCTGCCGCCGACGATGGATCGAGACGAATCGCCTCCTGCGTAGCTTCCAGTGCTTTGTTGTAATCGCGCTCATTTAGCCGGTCTGCTGCCAATTGCAGGTGCAGACGCGATTTCTCCACATCTCGGTCATTTGTCATCAAATGAGAGCAGGAAACTGCCGCGAAAAGTCCGAACAAAGCAATAAGGCT
The DNA here is from genome assembly GCA_043776735.1 of Deltaproteobacteria bacterium. Classification (GTDB taxonomy): domain Bacteria; phylum Bdellovibrionota; class FAC87; order UBA2466; family UBA2466; genus JBGSST01. The sequence continues at coordinate 5,062 of JAYVQZ010000458.1, forward strand.
GGTAGTCAAAAGTTTCATCGCAATACGCACCTCGGGGCAAGTATACCCCTGGGCCAAAGGGGGCGCAAACATAACACAGGGCAACCCCCATTTGCGCGCACATTACCGTGCACCGAGTCAAAAAAGAGTACTCACTTTCCCCACTTAAAGTTGACAGAAAAAACACCTATTCCTTAAAGTCGGGTTCGACTTAGAGCAGACCAACCGCTTTCTTGGGCTGGTCGCAACGGGGGTTTCATGACGTTTCGCGTAATCGCATTTGCTGCATTGGTAATAGCCAGTTTTTGGTCTGGCCTTGGACATTCCGCTAAACCGGTTACTATCGGATTCGTTTTGGCCACGATGAACGAAGAGCGTTATGTGAAGGATAAAGAATACTTCACCAAGTTTGCTGTGGTTCAAGGCGCTAAAGTTGAGTTTGCCTCCGCAGACAATAAGGTAGATCTTCAAACTTCTAAGGTTGAGACGCTGCTCGCAAAAGGCGTCGACGTCTTGGTGATCCAGCCAGTAAACGGCGAGGCTGCTAGCTCTGTGGTTGCCTTGGCCAAGCGGGAAAAGATTCCTGTCATCGCCTACGATAGATTGATTAAGAACGCCGATATTGATCTCTACGTCACGCAAAACAGCCACCAGGTTGGTGTGCTTCAAGCGGAAGCGGCGGTGAAAGCTACTGGGGCCAAAGGGAATTACATCATTCTCATGGGGGAATCGGGCCATTCGGTAGCCGACCAGATTACCGCCGGAGTCCTATCGGTTTTGAGCAAGCATCCCCATATAAAAATTGTCGTCAAGCAGAACCACCCCGGTTGGGCCACTTCGCTTGCTCTATCGACCGTTGAAAATGCGCTAACCAGATTTAAGAACGATATTCAGGCCATCTTAGCTAACAATGATGGAATGGCTCTTGGCGCCTCGCAGGCCCTTGAGGAGCAAAAGCTAACGGGGAAAGTATTCGTTGCTGGCGCCGATGCAGATCTCACCGCCATCAAATCGATACTTAAAGGGCGTCAAACGATGACTGTCCTTAAAGGAATAAAGCCGCTGGCCGAAGCGGCTGTGAAGTCGGCCATCGCCCTGGCAAAAAAAGAGCCAGTAAAAGCCGATGGCCAGATCAATAACGGGAAGAAAGAGGTTCCCATGCTCAATACGGCAGTTCTGCCGGTAACCAAAGAGAATGTAGATAAAGTCGTCATCGGAAACGGCTTTCATACCAAGGAAGCCGTATACGGAAAACTGGGCGCCGGCTGAGGCCCACGATGAAGCAAACCATTCTAAGTTTTAAGGACGTTTCTAAAGCGTTCAATGGAACCCCTGTACTGCGGCACGTCTCCTTTGATGTTGCCTTAGGCGAATGTGTGGCACTGGTAGGTGAAAACGGTGCCGGAAAATCCACCTTAATGAAGATCCTCTGCGGCGTCTGGCCCGCCGGCTCGTTCGAGGGGGAGGTCACCTTTGAGGGAAAAGCTATTCACTTTCAAAACACTCTGGAAGCACGAAAAGCCGGAATCTCCGTCATTCACCAGGAGTTGTGTCTTTTCCCCGAACTCACCGTTGCGGAAAATCTGTTTCTTACTGAGGCCTTTCCTTACGATGGAAGCCCATCGCAAAAGCTTTTTTCCAGGGTGCGTTGGACAGAACTCTACGAGCAGGCTCAAAAGCTATTGGATGGCCTAGGATTTGTTGTCGATGCCCAAGCGCGAATTGGAAATTTGAGTGTGGCCAAGAGGCAGCTAGTGGAGATTGCGCGCGCCGTTCATCACAATGCCCGGTTCCTTATATTAGATGAGCCAACCTCAGCACTGTCGTCCACCGAAGTAACACAGCTTTTTCATGTCATTACGGAAATGCGAAAACGTGAAGTGACGTTTCTTTTTATCTCCCATCGCTTTGAAGAGATCTTTACCATTTGCGATCGCATCGTGGTGCTTCGCGACGGGCATAGTGTAGCCAATCTAATTCCAACGCAGACTAATGAACAGGAGGTGGTCAAACAGATGGTCGGCCGCCCCATTCATTATCGTACGCGCAAGCGGCGGGTTCCGGGAAAAGAGCTTCTGCGAGTGGAGCAATTGGGGCACGTATTACCCAACGGAAAGAGAATCCTCGAAGGCGTTGATCTGCAGGTTCGTGAAGGAGAAATCGTCGGTGTCGCTGGTCTTATGGGTGCCGGCCGCAGTGAAGTCATGCGTTCCATATTGGGCGTTCTCCCCGGCCAACGCATGGGACAGGTCTATCGTGAAGGGCAGCCGATTGACTGCAACGGAATCGGGGAGGCGTTACGCCATCGTTTGGCTTTTGTTCCTGAGGACCGAAAAAAGGACGGCCTTTTTTTAGGGCAGCCCATCGGATTTAACCTTACGGTTCCCATTTTGAATCGTTTTTCAAACTGGTCGGGCTGGATGAAAACCGAAGCCGAACAAAAAGAGATTGATGTCCTTATTGATAGGATGCGGGTCAAATGCAGCAGCTCGTTAGATCCGGTTAGAAATTTAAGCGGGGGAAATCAGCAAAAGGTTCTTCTCTCAAAATGGGTAGCTGCCTCTCCTAAAGTTCTTTTTCTTGATGAGCCCACACGCGGAATTGATGTGGCCGCAAAAGAAGAAATTTACGAGATTATTGAAAAGCTGGCCGAAGAGGGACTGGGGATCTTGCTGGTGACTTCTGAGTTACCTGAACTTTTGAATTTGAGCGACCGTATTGTGGTTTTGCGCGAAGGCAGGGTTGTAGGAGAGTTAGTGAACCGAGGATTAACTCAAGAAGGCGTAATGAGTATAGCAACAGGGGCAGGTCATGGCGTTCACTGAAGCGGTAACAAGGATTCCAATGAAAGATGAAGTGCGAAGTAGGGAGTGGCGGTCGCAGCTGCGGGCGCTGGGCCCATTGGCGGTTCTATTGACCTGCGCCTTAGTTTTTCACTATTTAAGCGGCGAAGCGTTTCTCACGGCTCGAAATTTAAGCAATTTGTCTCGCCAGGTTTGCGTAAATCTGACGTTGGCCGTGGGAATGACACTGATTATTTTGACTGCCGGTATCGATCTTTCTGTGGGCAGTGTATTGGCCTTGGCCGGCATGGTGACGGCAATTACCCAGGTTCATTTCCATTGGGCGGACTGGGGCTGGCAGGGTGCGGTTGCCTCTCTTTTAGCCGGAGTTTCCGTGGGGGGGCTCTGTGGAGGCATCTCTGGTTTTGCTGTGAGCCGTTTGGGAATTACGCCATTCATCGTGTCGCTCGGAATGATGGTGATTGCTCGAGGACTTACGCTTGTGGTTTCAGACGCTCAGGCGGTTGCCCCACTTGGCGAGCATCTCGGAAGTTTAAGTTCGGATTATCTTTCGGTGGGTGGAAGCCAAATTTTGTTGGTGGTAGTTTCTGTTCTTTCCGTTGGATATGGGGCTTTGCGCTGGTCGCGCGAGACAGACAAAAGAGCCATCGTTCGTGATACTACGGTGATGCTCCTTGGCTATTCCGTTGCGGGCATGATCTTCTGCGGTTATCGCGGGATTCCCTATATGGTATTCGTGGCTTCTCTTTGCGCTCTTTTGGGCCATGTTACCTTAAAATGGACCCGTTTCGGACGATTTCTCTATGCCATCGGGGGCAATCGCGAGGCGGCGGAGCTTTCCGGCGTTCCCGTGGCTGTCTCTCTCTGGTTTGCCTATCTTCTCATGGGGCTGCTATCCGGTCTTGCCGGCGTATTAGATGTCGCGCGAGTGAACGGGGCGGTACCTACTGCAGGGGAACTTTCTGAGTTAGACGCTATTGCTGCCGTTGTGATCGGGGGAACTAGTTTAATGGGCGGCATCGGGACTATTTCCGGTACTCTCTTTGGTGTCTTGGTTCTGGGCGTTCTTAATAACGGAATGAGTTTGATCGGGGTAAACGAGCATTACCAGAAAATCTTCAAGGGTCTCGTGATCATCACCGCAGTGTACTTGGATCTTCGCGCTAAAAAGAAACGCTAGCCATTAGGGTCAGAAATAATAGAAAAAGCCAGCGCGGCCTTCCAAGCCGTCAGGGAACTTTTCGCCTCGCACCCAAAGGGAGAAGGTTTGGGAAACGTTCCAACGAAATTCACCGCGTGCGTGATGTCCGTGGTGGTAAGTGGTTCCTAATCGGTAGCGGTAATAGCCTTCGGTCATCATGATCACGGTCTTGGTTAGGAAAAGGCGAGCCCCGGCATGAGGCCCCGCCCCCGCCCGCACAAAATCACTAAATCCGGGAGCCATGCTAAAGTCGGCGGACAACAGGCCAAAAAGCAGAAGAGGAGAGTCTTCACCGATACCAACGGAAGCCCCCCAACCGGCCTCGATATTTCCAGAGACACAGCGCGTGCAACTAGGATCTCGTACCTGCGCCAAGCCAGCAGAAAGAAAGTAACTCCATTCTTTTTCGCCTTCGCGGTCGCGGGGTAAGAACGAGCCCATTCGCAGAAGGGTGAATTCGTCTAATCGAATTCTTATTGGTTGTGATTGCCAACTGAGACGAAGGTTTAAGAGCTCTCCAATACCAAAATGATTTTTATTGTGGCCGGTATCCATGAGGTCATGGAGCATGACACGGGCTTCCACTCCTCCAAGAGCCCCAAAATCGCCATATCCCCCTGAGACGCCTATTCGTGCGCTGGGGTGGGCCTCAGGCTCTGGGGTTAGCTCTTCAGCAGAGGAAAAAGCAGATCCAAAAAGCACAAAAATAAAAACCAATAGGTGGCAAAACACCAATCAATCATAGGAAGCTTTCTTTAAGTTGTCACTGTGAGGCGATTTCGCTGGGCGGGGGAATGCTTTTTCTGGAAATCAACAGGCATCGCGAAGAGCGAATTTTAGAACCAGTTTCCCCACTTTAATTGTGTCCTCATCAAGAAGTTCTACGGGACCCAAAACTTTACGCCGATTTATCACCGTTGAGGGATCAGTTTTGTCGATGACTTCGAGCCACAGGCCATTTTTCTTGCGGAAAATTCTGAAGTGCTGTCCGTGCATTCCGGCTTTACTGTCACCGATGGTGAAATGTGCTTGTGCAGAACTTCCAATTGTAGTCTCGTCAGCGTATAGGAAAAACTCCTTCTGCTTTTCCCCTTTTTCGTTCTTCAACTCCAACTTCCCCACTCGCAAAGGAACACGACAGGCCTTGCAGTACCCCGCCTGAGAATTGGAGTCGGCAAAACCACAGAACTCACAAAAGGTGCAGCTAGAGGGAAAAAGAGTTTTAGGTAGCACAGAAAGCTCAATCGGCTTAATGGCATTCTTGTTTTTGAATGGCCAAATCCCGGTACGGGTCAGTTTGGCCAGTTCATCACGAACCTGCCTGGCTCGCTGGTAACGTTGTAGGGGGTCAGTGGCCAAACACTTAGTAACTATTTGGCAAAGGCGCTCATCGCGATTCTTGTCCTTAAAAACATCTCCTCCGCCTTTTTTGGGAGTTTCTCCTTTTGCGGCCTCCCAAAGCAGTGCACCCAGACTGTAGATATCGCCCGCGGGAGTGAATTTTGTCGTTTTTGATAGAAACTCCGGAGGTGTGTAGCCTTCAGATTCGAACAACAACGGATTCCTATCGCTGGGATGATAGAGTGTTCCAAAGTCGATCAGTTTTACCTTAGAGCTGATACCGTCCAGCATTACGTTTTGTGGTTTGAGATCGCGGTAAATGTAACCTTGAAGATGGATGACTTCCATCGCGTCAGCGATCTCCATCCCTAGGTAAACCAAGAGTCCGTCTTCAATGGCACCTTTAGTCTTTTTATAGTCTTCAAGACCTTTCGTAAGTTCTTTACCATTGATGAATTCCATCACGAGGTAGAACGATTTGTTCTTTTCAAAGTACTCAAAACCACGGGGAAGAGCGGGGTGTTTTACTTTTCTTAGGAATTTTGCTTCGCGTTTAAAACTCTTGAGGAGTTCGTCTTTGAACTGATCGTAGGAAGTTTGGTCCAACATCTGTTTGATAAGGACCTGCTTTTCGTCATCCTGGCGAATCGCTCGAAATGTCGCCCCAAAACCACTGCGGGCGACGGCCTCTTCAATAACGTAGGTGTGTTTGCCCTTCAACCGTTCACCGGCTGAAAGCAAACCTTCTTTAGCATCCTTGACAGTATCGAAGGAGGATTGGCGAAGTTTGCGGGCAACCTGAACCGTAGAGGTCGTCGCTCCACATGCATCGCAAAAGAGCGATCCAGGGAGAATTTTCTCTCCGCATGTGGAGCAATTCATGAATAGTTCCTTAGCGCATCAGAAGACGAGTCTTCTTCGCTTCGTCTTTAATGGTGGCCAAATCATCAGATACCGACTTGCCCTGACGCAAATCAGTAGCCAATCGGGTTAGAGCCCTAGTGACCTTGTCCTGTCCCAAGTTACTCGCGATTCTCGTCGTATTGTCGATGAGGCGAGTGGCCTTGGCTTTATCTCCGCTGGCCAGACTTTCTTGAATCTGTTGGCCGTTGAGATGGACTTGCAACACTTGGGTTCCTCTAAGGACGTCGGGATCGACGGACGAAAGATCGGTGTCGCGGTCGGTAATCGTAATTTTGACATCAACTTTCTCCGTGAGCTTTCCATCATAACTTCCTTCAATGGAAAATAAGGGGAGGTCAGTCCCAATCTCACCAGAGAAAGCAGAGTTGGTTTGTATCAAGAACGAGGTCATGTCTTTTTGCATGGAACCTGTCTTGAGTTCGAACACTTTCGAGCTACCAGGAATATCGTAAACAACGATCTCAGGAGCAATCTTCGCAATTCGCATTACACGGGAGCTTACGTTGCTGAATTTGAGGATCAGTTCACCTACGACTGACGACTGGAGTTTTTCAATCTCGGCGCGCAGGCCTTCTTTAAATTTCTGAAGATCGTTGGCATGGTAATAAGAGCCACGTCCCAATTCAGACAGACGGCTGATAAAATTGGAATCGTAGTCATCTGCAGATCCGATGCCCACACCAGTCAAAGAGATATGTTCATGGCGTTGCACGACGCTTTCGTACTTTTCGTGCTTTTCAACGCGGTAACCTTGGTCATCAGTAGGGAAACCATCGGTCAATAAAATGACCTGATTCACGCGCTTTTCTTTGTCGGATTTGGAACGGGATTCAAATACGGCATAAGCTTGCTTCAAGCCGGCTTCTAGATTGGTTACACCGGAAGGGTTTTCAAGCTTTTCTACAGCCTCTTTCATCACTTTTCGGTTCTCGGAAAGGGACGCTAAGGGAAAGATCTCCTTGGCTTTGGAACCAAAAAGAACAACGCCGACGCGATCTTCATCGCGCAAAGTCTCAATAAGTTCGGCAACCGCAGCCTTAACCATTGACCACTTCTGACCGCCCATCGAGCTAGAAGAGTCGATAAGAAAAAGGACATTCGAAGGGATCTTCCCCAAGCCGCTTCCAGGCGTAAGTTCTATGAGTGTTGTGGTGCTGTAATCCCCGTCTTTTGGACGGAAGTCGGAACCATTCTTTGCGATGATCTTCACGTAGTCTCCTTATTTTGATGGTCGCAGGGGTAGCAAGCAGTCCTCCCCCCGGGTAAAACCGACAATCTTTTGTGCAATGCCTATGCCCTGCAAGAAATCCTTGAACTGAGTTGAGGCCCATCAAAATCTGGACGTTTTGGGTGCCGCAAATTGTCTCTGGGCCAATTTACGGCCGACAAAGTCTGTCATGTTCAATGGTCTCTCGGACCGACGGTCCGGCAGTCTCAACCGGCCGGACGGTGATCTAACCGGATCAGAAGCTTGGGCTAGTCCCTCCCACTCCGGGGGAACCTGTTGGCCACTAGTTCTGCCGGTTGGAGGTTTTTCCCCCCTGCGCGGGTCCCACCATCCCAAACTTCCGCTCCTCGTCCCAGTTCTCTCGGACCGAAGGTCCGGCAGTCTCAACCGATGAGTGGAGGTAACGCAACGTCCCGTTGGCTGCTGCATGTTACGATTACCCTTTTAGCTTCACCCATTTTTATTTATTCAGCTCAGCTACCGCGCGAAAGGTGGACAGCCATGGAACTCACTTGGTTTTCGAGGGTTTTGATTTATAGCCTGCTTTTTCTATCGGGAGCGGCCGGCCTCATCTACCAGGTCGTCTGGCACCGTTATTTAGGGATTCTTCTCGGCGCTCAGGCTAAAGCGACGGCAATCATTCTTGCTATTTTTCTTGGGGGAATCAGTTTTGGTTATGCGGCGTTTGGGCGCTGGTCGCGAACAAAGCGCTGGAATATGCTGACCGCCTATGTGCTGGTCGAACTGGGACTGGCGCAATGGGCTGGTATTTTCCCCACTCTCTTTGGTTTTTGTTTCAACCACATGAGTGCGCTCTACCGCGTGATGGGCGTGGACAACTCACTCGTAGACTTTGGAATCGCCATTTTGTTGTTAGGCCCGCCAACCTTCTTAATGGGAGGAACACTGCCACTCCTTACTCAGGGGTTAAGTCGCGATCTTCGGGAAGCCAGTCGAACTCACGCACTTATTTACGGCTTTAATACTCTTGGCGCATGCTTTGGTTGCCTGATGGCAGGCTATTTTCTCATCCCGGTTCTTGGTTTTGAATTTGCGTCGTATTCGGGAAGCGCTATTAATCTTTTGGTGGCCTTGCTAGCCTACTGGTTTTTTGCAAGAAAAGTCGAAGTTAGCGTTGCGGCTGTGGAGGTGCAAAGCATCACAGAGCTCAATCTCGAAAATCCGGGGGGTTCTCCAAAGACCCTTGGCCTTTGGGTCATTGGTTTTCTCTCTGGATTTTATTTGATCACCTTAGAGACGGTGTTAATCCGTTTGATGGGCCTTGCTACGGGCTCTTCGAATTACAATTTCACTCTCATTGTGGCGATTTTCATTTTTGCACTTGGGATCGGCTCGGTGGCAGCGCGCGGAATTTCAAATTATCGGTTTCGTCATTTGGTTCGCAACCAGTTACTGGTGACGTTATTGCTCTGTGCCGTGTATCTGAGCGGGAATTACTGGGCCTGGGGCGGGCATGTATTGCGCTCCTTTTTACGAGATATTCCTCAGAACTTCTACGTCTATCAGATCATGCTGGCCTCTTGTCTTTTTGCTATGCTTCTCATTCCCCTGGCTTTCTCAGGACTCACTCTCCCCTTGTGCTTTCATTTGGTAAAGGAAGGGCGCGGAAATCTGGGTGAGAAAGTGGGGCAGCTCTATTCGCTAAATGCTGTGGGCTGCGTGATCGGTGCACTATTAGGCGGCTATATCGCTCTGAATGTTGTGGAACTCGACCAGCTTTTTAAAATCTGCATTCTTTGCTGCCTCTTTACCGCGTTGGTCGCTTGTTACCTGTTTAGGCGCGAAGAAATGGCTACGACCAGACAATTGGCGGGGCCGTGTCTTACTGCAGGGATCGCTCTTTGCGCGGTCATTCTTACTCCTTATTGGAACCGAGACAGTTTTGTTCAGCCTTTTCGTCATAGCAGTCCCATTGAAGACGTCACTTTCCGAGGCCCTCTGTCGTTCGCCAATTATCTTACAAGAAGTACAAAGCTAATCTATTGGAAAGATGGCCCAAATACTTCCCTCGGCATTGGATCAAATAAGCACGAGGGAAAGGAGATGTCCCGCACCGTATTTGTGAATGGAAAATCCGACGGAAATACAAGAGGGGATTTCTTTACTGCGCTAGTCCTTGCCCACATTCCAGCACTACTTACGCCAAAAATAGATAACGCTCTGGTTATTGGGCTGGGTACTGGTATTACTATTGGTGCACTTTCCCAGTATCCGGAAGTGAAAAATATTGATGTTGCTGAGATATCAAATTTCAGCATTAAGCGCGCTGACTATTTTGATAACTTTAATCATCAGGTATCCACCAGTTCAAAAATAAAATTCCACGAGATGGATGCGTTCCGATTTCTGCAGGGAACTGCGAATAAGTTTGACCTAGTTGTGAGCGAACCGAGTAATCCCTGGGTAGCTGGAATTGAAAATCTCTACAGCGATGAATTCTACGAGATCGTCCTAAGCCGCTTGGCAGAGAAAGGTACATTTGTTCAATGGATCCATACCTACTCCTTTAATGATGATCTTATGCGGTTGGTGATGTCTACGATCACTAAGCGTTTCCCCTATGTGTCCATTTTTCAGCTAAAAGGCGGAGACATGGCGGTCCTCTGCCGCCGGTCACCGTTGGGGGACGAAGAGGTAAGAACTGCCTCGGAGCGATTTAATTCCCAGGAGTGGTTGCGAAAGAGCCTTTTTGAGGCGGGCATTGAGCGGATTGAAACTGTCTTTGCTTTGGAGGTGGCACCTCATCCATTGCCCCGGATTATGGGGCATGGCCAACCGATTCATACTTTAACCAGTCCGCTATTGAGCAACGGAGCTGCAAAGGCATTTTTTGTAGGTTCCTCCGCTCGAGTGCAATTGCTTCGTCGTCAATACAAGCAGTACCTCAGCATTTTGAATTCGGGAGTTCTGGCCCGCTGGCTTGGTTCGCGTTCTTTATCGATGAATTCTTTGACGTCGATGCGCAGTTCATTTTGCGACCAGTACATGTCCAAAACGAACTACCTTTGCGAGGAAGTTTTGGCGATGACAAAATTTTTGGACAATGGATTTTCCAGTGGAACGTTTTACGATGAGGTAGTCTCCTCGCGAGACATTGCAAACCTGTCTATTTTTCATGAGAACTTTCAAAAAGTATTTACCGAGAAGGAGCTACAGAAAGTTTTCACCATGTTTGATACCTACAAAAAGGTGGCCTCTCCGATTGCCCATTTGCCGTTGCGGACGTTCACGACTCCTTTGAATCGCTGTTTGCAGCAGGAGGGCAAAAATCCGGGTGCCCTCTACGGGGAATGCCTGCTCCAAAAACTATTGGTTGTTGAAAATTTGGAGCCGGAGTCAACGGAATTTCTACCGACGATTTCAACGTATCAGTCTTGGTTCCATGGCCTAGAAAAATCGTCGCCCAATTATGCTAAATTTGAAGAGGCAAGCCAGATACTAAAGCACATGCAACGGTAATTTTATTGGGAAGCCAGTTCCACCGGCGCCGCAGAAATAAAGCCATATCCTTGAGCCGTTCGAAACGCGGTGAATTCAACAAAAAGAATTCGCGGCTCCTGCGAACCTTCTTTAAATGAATATCTGTAGAGCCCTCGAACGAAGCCGCAATTAGTATTGAGTACCAGCCGTTTTAATTCTTTTTGGACGGTGCAATTATCCTGCTCCAAAACCTCCAACCTCTCATGGAT